>RGGX01000018.1 GCA_010024485.1 Actinomycetota bacterium
AGAACCAGCGCCTCACCGAATGGGTGGACCAGTGGGCCGCGGTGTTCCAGCCCGATGCCATCCACTGGTGTGACGGGTCGGCCGAGGAGTACGACGCGCTCGCCGAGTCACTGGTCGCCAGCGGCACCTTCACCCGTCTCGACGAGGCCAAGCGACCCAACTCGTACTGGGCCCACTCCGACCCCGCGGACGTCGCCCGTGTCGAGGACCGCACCTTCATCTGCTCCGAGAGCGCCGACGACGCCGGGCCGAACAACAACTGGCGCGACCCGGCCGAGATGCGCGCCGAGCTCCGACGGCTCTACGGCGGCTCGATGCGAGGGCGCACCATGTACGTCGTCCCGTTCTCCATGGGCCCGCTCGGTTCCCCGATCGCCCATGTCGGCGTCCAGCTGACGGACTCGGCCTACGTCGCCACCTCGATGCGCATCATGACCCGGATGGGTCAGGGAGCCCTCGACGCCCTTGGGCAGGGCGACTGGGTGCCCTGTCTCCACTCGGTCGGCGCCCCGCTCGAACCCGGCGAGGCCGACGTCCCATGGCCCTGCGACGGCGACAACAAGTACATCGCCCACTTCCCCGAGACCCGTGAGATCTGGTCCTACGGCTCGGGATACGGCGGCAACGCGCTCCTCGGCAAGAAGTGCTTCGCGCTGCGCATCGCCTCGGTCATGGCCCACGACGACGGCTGGCTCGCCGAGCACATGCTCATCCTCAAACTCACCGACCCCCAGGGCGCGTCCAAGTACATCGCCGCTGCGTTCCCCTCGGCCTGCGGCAAGACCAACCTCGCCATGCTCATCCCCACCATCCCCGGCTGGACCGCCGAGACCGTCGGGGACGACATCTGCTGGATGAAGTTCGACGATGACGGACGACTCCGCGCCATCAATCCCGAGGCGGGGTTCTTCGGTGTCGCCCCCGGCACCGGGCACGACACCAACGCGAACGCCATGGACACCCTCTGGGGCAACTGCATCTACACCAACACCGCGCTCACCGACGACGGCGACGTCTGGTGGGAGGGCATGAACGACTCCCCTCCCGCGCGCGCCACCGACTGGAGGGGCCAGGAGTGGACCCCCGACGCCGACACACCGGCCGCGCACCCCAACGCCCGCTTCACCGCGCCCGCCTCGCAGTGCCCCTCGATTGCCGACGAGTGGGAGGACCCCTCCGGTGTGCCCATCTCGGCCATCCTCTTCGGCGGGCGTCGACGCACCACCGTCCCGCTGGTGACCGAGGCCTACGACTGGGAGCACGGGGTCTTCCTGGGATCGATCATGGCGTCGGAGACCACCGCCGCCCAGCAGGGTGCCGTCGGCAAACTCCGCTTCGATCCAATGGCCATGCTCCCGTTCTGCGGGTACCACTACGGGGACTACTTCCGGCACTGGCTCGAGGTCGGAACGAGATCACGACCCGATCGCCTGCCCCGGATCTTCTTCGTGAACTGGTTCCGACGCGACACCGACGGTCGCTTCCTCTGGCCCGGATTCGGTGAGAACTCCCGGGTGCTCAAGTGGATCGTCGAGCGCATCGACGGACGGGCGCAGGCCGTCGACACGCCGATCGGACGCCTCCCGGCTCCCGGCTCGCTCGACACCGACGGCCTTGCGATCGCCGACGCCGACCTCGAGGCGATCCTGTCGGTCGACACCGACGGTTGGAGGTCCGCCATCCCCGAGATCCGCGATCACTTCGCGAGCTTCGGGGAACGACTGCCGGTGGAGTTGATCGCCGCTGTCGACCGACTCGAGCGGTCGCTCGACCCGGCCTGAACCGGGCCGCTCGGGCACCGGTAGCGTGACCGACATCATGACGACCCCCTCCCGAACCCTCTCCGAGCGGGCCCGCCGAGTCCGGCTGAGCCTCCTCGGCGGTGCCGCCCTCCTGACGCTCTCGTCCTGCGCCACGTTCACCGAGGCCGACGACGTCGCGAGCGTCGGCTCCACCTCGATCGAACAGGACACCTTCGACCGACTGCTCGCCGAGTACGTCGATCGGGGTGACGTCTTCGGGACCATGCCCGCCGTCGACGGCGAGGTGCCGAGCGGCGAGGCGCGTCGACTCCTTGGCGCGCTCGTCCAGGCCGCCGCCACCGACGAGGTGCTCGCGCGGAACGACCAGAGCATCACCGACGCCGATCGCGCATCGGTCGACGCCGAACTGCCCGAAGGACACCCGTGGCGCTCCTTGAGCGCGGAGTTCCTCGAGGTCATCCTCGACCTGCAGGAGAGCGTCCGCGGCGCGGCGCTCGCCCGGGTGAGCCCGCCGACCCCGGCGACCGTGGAGGCGATGTACCGGTCCGCGCCCGAGAGCACCGGCGTCGTCTGTCTGCGCCACATCCTCGTCGACACCGAGGCCGAGGCGATCGAGGTGACCCGGCTGCTCGATGAGGGAGCCGACTTCGCCGAACTGGCCTCGACGACCTCGACCGAACCGGCCGCGGTCACCTCCGGTGGCTCCCTCGAGGGCAACGGCTCGGCCTGCCTCCCCGTGGCGCAGATCAACCAGACCTTCGACCCGCTCTTCGTGGCGGGCGCCTACGCGGCCCCCGCGACCGGCTGGAGCGACCCCGTCGAGTCGTCCTTCGGTTGGCACGTGATCATGCACCGGCCCTTCGATGAGGTGGGTGACGACGTGCTCGCCGTCCACTCGGGCCTGGAGAGCGGAGGGTTCCTCGTCGATGGACTGCTCGCCTCGGGCGGCGTGCGAATCGACCCCCGCTACGGCACCTGGGACCCCGCGAGCAGTGGCGTCATCGCGATCGGCTGACCGGCCGCTCATCGACATCGTCGGCCTCGGTCCCGGCGATCCCCGGCACACCACCGCGGCCACACTCGAGGTGATCGCGGGGCACCGGCACCGGTACCTGCGCACCGCGCGCCACCCCTCCGCCCACCTCGTCGAGGACGCCATCGCCTTCGATGACCGCTACGAGACCGGAGACACCTTCGACGACGTCTACGCCGGAATCGTCTCCACACTCGGCGACGAGGCCCGTCGACACGGATCGATCCTCTACGCCGTCCCCGGATCGCCGTTGGTCCTCGAGGCGACCGTCGCGGCTCTGCGCGCTCGCGGCGACCTCGAGGTCCGGATCCACCCGGCGACGAGCTTCCTCGACCTCGCGTGGACGGCGCTCGGGATCGACCCGGTGGAGGCCTCGGTCACCCTGATCGACGGACACCGCTTCGCGACGGCCGCTGCCGGGGTCACCGGACCGATGCTCGTCGCCCACACCCACGCACCGTGGGTCCTCTCCGACATCAAGTTGGCCGTCGACGACGAGTCATCAGACCCCGAGGTGACCGTGTTGATCGCGCTCGGCACCGACGCCGAGCGACTCGTCCGCACGACCTGGTCGGAGATGGACCGCGTGACCGATGTCGACCATCTCACCAGCCTCTGGATCCCCGAGATCGGGGTGCCGGTGGCCTCCGGCTACCAGCGCTTCCACCTGCTCGCTCGAACGCTCCGAGAGCGCTGCCCCTGGGATGTCGAGCAGACCCATCGGAGCCTCATCCCTTATCTCATCGAGGAGGCCTACGAGGTCGTCGACGCCATCGAGGCCCTCGATCCTGATGACCCCGACTCGGACACCGAGCTCATCGGCGAACTCGGCGACCTGCTCTACCAGGTCGAGTTCCACGCCACGATCGCCGAACAGGAGGGGCGCTTCACCATCGCCGATGTGACCGAGGCAGTCCACGACAAGTTGGTGCGTCGCCACCCTCACGTCTTCGGGGACACCGTCGTCGATGGCGCCGATGAGGTGACCGCGAACTGGGAGCGGCTGAAGCGGACCGAGCGCGAGCCGAACGCCTCCGTGTTCGACGGGGTGCCCGGCTCGCTGCCCGCCCTCTCCCTCGCCGACACCGTCCAACGCAAAGCCGCGAAGGTCGGGTTCGACTGGCCCGAGGTCGACGGGGCGCTCGCCAAGATCGGCGAGGAGGCAGCCGAGGTGGTCGCCGCGCGGGGCGACGACGACGCCGTTCGCGACGAGGTCGGCGACCTCCTCTTCGCGGTCGTGAACGTTGCCCGCCATCTCGGCGTCGAGCCGGAGAGCGCCCTGCGAGCGGCGGTCACCAAGTTCCGCCAGCGCTTCGACACCGTCGACGCGTTGGCCCGCGAGCGGGGCATCGACCTCGCCACCAGCGGACTCGAGGTGCTCGACGCCCTCTGGGACGAGGCGAAGGACCGGCGCGCCCGGTGAGACAGCACATCGCCCGTCCCACCTACCATCCCGATGTCGCCGACCTGCCGGTGGCTGTCCGGCTGGCTGACTGGGACCTCCCGGGGATCCACCGGGTGCTCGGGGTGCACCGTCACGAGGTCAAGCTGGTCGAACTCGGCGACGTGTCCTACGTCGTGAAGGAACTGCCCGACGAGCTCGCCGATCGCGAGTACCGACTGCTCCGGGAACTCGCCGAGGGCGGCCTTCCGACGGTCGAGGTGGTCGCCACCGTTACCGGGCGCTCCGAGGACGGCTTCCCCGTCGACGGGCTGCTGATCACCCGACACCTCGACTACTCGCTCCCGTATCGCTCCCTGCTCTCCGGGCGCGGCCTGTCGATCCCGTTCCTCGGCGACCGGATGCTCGACGCCCTGGTCGGTCTTCTCGTCCGACTCCATCTGGCCGGGTTCTTCTGGGGGGACTGCTCGCTGTCGAACACCCTCTTCCGACGCGACGCCGGAACCCTGTCCGCCTACATCATCGACGTCGAGACCGGGGAGCGACACGAGCGACTCACCGACGGCCAGCGATCCCTCGACCTCATGATCGCGACCGACAACGTGGCCGGTGGTCTGCTCGACCTGCAAGAGGCGGGCCGCCTGGCGGCGGCCATCGACCCGTTCACCGTCGCGCAGACGATCGAGGATCGATACGCCCGACTGTGGTCCGAGCTCACCGGCGCCGAGGAGTTCGATCCAACGGGACCGGCCGACACCCACCTCCGCCTCCGTCGGCGTCTCGACCGACTCCACGGGCTCGGTTTCGACGTCGAGGAGCTCGACGTCGTCAGCAGCGACGGTGATCCCTCGATCAGGATCGTCCCCCGGGTCGTGGAGCACGGCTTCCACGCCGAGCGCCTGAAGGGCCTGACCGGCCTCGTGACCGAGGAGAATCAGGCTCGACGCATGCTCGACGACATTCGCGAGTACACCACCGAGCTGCAGTCCTCAACCACCGTGCCCGTCCCGGAGAACGTGGCCGCGGTCCGCTGGCTCGACCGCCGGTTCGAGCCGATCATCGCCGCGATCCCCGGTCATCTGCTCGTGCGCCTCGAGGCCGCCGAGATCTTCCACCAGCTCCTCGAGCACCGCTGGTACCTCGCGGAGCGCCTCGGTCACGACGTCACCCTCGAGGAGGCCTTGCGCTCCTATCTCGACGAGATCCTCGCGACCTCCCCCGACGAGCGCCTTCACATCGACGAGCCGACGGCCGAGATCCCCCGCACCGAGCCGGTACCGTGATCAGCCGGAGGACGCGGTGTCCGCGCCCCCACACCCCCGCACACCACACGAGAGGCAACGATGAGCGAGATCGTCCATGTCGAGGGCCGCGAGATCCTCGACTCACGAGGTAACCCGACAGTCGAGGTCGAGGTCACCCTCGACAGCGGTGCGAGCGGACGCGCGGCGGTGCCGAGCGGCGCATCCACCGGCGAGCACGAGGCGGTCGAGTTGCGGGACGGCGGCGACCGCTACGCCGGCAAGGGCGTGCTCTCCGCGGTCGGCCACGTGAACACCTCGATCGCCTCAGCGCTCCGCGGAGCCGACGCGCTCGACCAGCGGGGTGTCGATGGCCTGCTCCTCGAACTCGACGGCACCGACAACAAGGCGCATCTCGGCGCGAACGCGATCCTCGGAACCAGCCTCGCGACGGCGTCGGCCGCGGCTGATGAGATCGGCGTCCCGCTCTACCGCTACGTGGGGGGCGCGAACGCCCATGTGCTCCCCGTGCCGATGATGAACGTCCTGAACGGCGGCGCGCACGCCGACAACTCCGTCGACTTCCAGGAGTTCATGATCATGCCGGTTGGGGCGCCATCGTTCTCCGAGGCCCTCCGCTGGGGCACGCAGACCTACCACGTGCTGAAGGGGGTGCTCGCCGGTCGCGGGCTGTCGACTGCGGTCGGCGACGAGGGAGGTTTCGCTCCCGACCTCGACTCCAATGAGGACGCGATCCGCCTGCTCGTCGAGGCCATCGAGGCCGCCGGGTTCACCCCGGGCACCGACATCGCGATCGCCCTCGACCCCGCGGTCAGCGAGATCCACCGAGACGGCGCCTACCACCTCGAGGGCGAGGGCAAGGTCCTCACCGCGGGAGAGCTCGCCGAGTACTGGTCGCGGATCGTCGACACCTACCCGATCGTCTCGATCGAGGACGGCATGCAGGAGGACGACTGGGACGGATGGGCGATGCTGACGGGCGCCGTCGGCGACCGCTGCCAGCTCGTCGGTGACGACCTCTTCGTGACCAACTCGCGACGGCTCAACGAGGGCATCGAGCGGGGTGTCGCCAACAGCATCCTCGTGAAGGTGAACCAGATCGGATCGCTCACCGAGACGCTCGACACGGTCGCCCTCGCGACGGCCAACGGCTACACCTCGGTCATGAGCCACCGGAGCGGCGAGACCGAGGACGTGACCATCGCCGACCTCGCCGTCGCCACCAACTGCGGACAGATCAAGACCGGCGCCCCTTGCCGCTCCGACCGGGTCGCGAAGTACAACCAGCTGCTCCGCATCGAAAGCGAACTCGGCGATGCGGCCACCTTCCGCGGTCGCTCAGCCCTCGCCCGCGCCTGAGCCCCGCCGGGGTGACCCCGCCGGCCACGATCCACCTGCGATGATCGGATGGTGGCCGCGGGAACCCGACAGACGCGCCTGAACCGGCGTCGGCGAGCCTCCTCGGACCGTGGACGATCCCGCCTCGGCGACATCACCAGGCCCGTCCCCCGAGACGCGAGGATCACCGAACGCGGACGGTCGACGATCTTCGTCACCATCATCGCCGTCATCGTCGTCGGAGCCGTCGTTGCCTCCCTCGTCGGACTCCCCCTCCAGACCTACCTCGGGCAGGGGGATGAGATCGACCGCCTCACCGAGCAGGTGGAGCGACTCGAGCAGGTCAACATCGACCTCGCCGCTGAGGTCGAGCGTCTCCGCACCGACGAGGGGGTGATCGAGGCCGCGCGCTCCGAGCTCGGATACGTCGTCGACGGCGAACGGCGCGAGACCCTCCTCGAGACCCCCGACCTGCCCGAAGATCTGCCCTCGGGATGGCCCTACGGGCCGGTCGACGACATCATCTCCGTGCGCCTCGGCACTCCCTGAGCCGGTCTTCTCACTCGTCTGGGGCCACGGCTACAGTCGCGGCGTCGCTCGACATCAGGAGGCTCGCATGGCTGGAAGTGTTCTCGGGGAGAAGGTCCTTCGCAAGGAGGATCCGCGCTTCCTCACCGAGGGAGGCATCTATCTCGACGACCTCGAGCACCCCCTGCTGGAGGGAGCGACCTATGTGGTCTACGCGCGGTCACAGGTGGCCCACGGCATCATCACCGACATCGACATCTCCGAGGCCGAGGGCATGCCCGGCGTGGTCGCGGTCCACACCGCCGAGACCCTCGTTCTCGAGCCCGCCCCATCGAACTACAACCCGGCAGTGGCACGCACCCTCCTCGCCCGTCGTGGCGACAAGGTCCGCTGGGTCGGTGAGCCGGTCGTCGCTGTCGTCGCCGAGACCTACGAGCAGGCCACCGACGCCGCACAGGCGGTGTACATCGACATCGATCCGCTCCCAGCGGTCATCGATCTTCGCGACGCGTTGACCTCCGACACCCATCTCTACGAGGCCGCGGGCGGGAACGCGGTGTTCGACTCCACAGCGTTCGGTGGTTCAACGAACTCCGGTGAGGAGTTCTTCGCCGACTGCGAGGTCGTCGTCACCGTCGAGGCCCTCAACCAACGTGTGGCCCCCTGCCCGATGGAACCGCGCGCCGCCGCGGCCGCCTGGGAGGGGGGACGCCTGCACGAGTGGGTGTCCACCCAACATGCCCAGGGCGTCCGCAGTCAGGTCGCCAAGGCCAACGGGATTCCGGAGGACGAGATCCGCATCATCACCCCGGATGTCGGTGGCGGCTTCGGCGCGAAGATCGGCGTCTACTCCGATGAACTGCTCGTCGGGCCGTTGGCCAAGGCCGTCGGACGACCCGTGCGTTTCCGTGAGACCCGAAGCGAGTCGATGATGAATCTCGGCCACGGTCGCGCCCAGCACCAGACCATCCGCATCGGTGGCCGGCGAGACGGGCGCGTCACCCACTACCAACTCGAGATGATCCAGGACTCGGGCGGCTACTGCGAGGTCGGCACCATCCTCGGCGCCCTGTTCACCCGACGGATGGCATCAGGGGTGTACGCGATCGAGAACGTCGAGGCGCACTGCACCTCGGTGGTCACCAACACCACACCGACCGTCGCCTACCGCGGGGCAGGTCGCCCCGAGGCGACAGCGGCCACCGAACGGGCCATGGACGTCTTCGCCCTCGAGATCGGCATGGACCCCGTCGAGGTTCGTCGCAAGAACCTGATCCCCGAGTTCCATGAGCCCCACACCACGGCGGTCGGCGAGGTCTACGACTGCGGCGACTTCGAGGGGTCGCTCGACCGAGCGCTCGCCCAGGCCGGATACGACGACCTCCGCGCCGAGCAGCGCCGTCGCCGTGAGGCGGGCGAGCGCCGTCTTCTCGGGATCGGTGTGAGCGCCTATGTGGAGATCACCGGTGGGGCCGGCGCCCCGCAGGAGGACGCCAAGATCATCGTTCATCCTGATGGCTCCGGGACGATCTACACCGGAACCTCCCCGCACGGCCAGGGCCACGAGACCGCCTGGGCGCAGATCGCGAGCGCCCGCACCGGCATCGACATGTCGCGTCTGCGACTGGTCTGGGGCGACACCGACCTCACACCGGTCGGCGGTGGCACCATGGGCTCGCGATCCCTGCAGCAGGGAGGCCTCGCCGTGCACCAGGCGGCGGCGGGCATCGTCGAGCAGGGCCGGCGCATCGCCGCCTCACTCCTCGAGGCCGACGAGATCGACATCGTCCTCGACACCGACAACGGGACCTTCCACGTGGCCGGAACACCCGCGGTGAGCACCGACTGGGCGGCGGTCGCCGCCACGGCCGGAGACGACGGCATCATCGAGGCCACCACCTTCAAGGCTCCGGGCGCGACCTACCCCTTCGGCGCCCATGTCGCCGTCGTCGAGGTCGACGCCGACACCGGCAAGGTGACCCACCTGCGTCACATCGCCTGCGACGACGCGGGCACGATCCTCAACCCGATGCTCCTCACCGGGCAGGTCCACGGCGGTATCGCGCAGGGAACGGCGCAGGCCCTCTACGAGGAGGTCTGCTACGACGCCGACGGGAACCCGATCACCTCGAACCTCGCCGAGTACGCGATGATCACGACGGATCTCATGCCCGACATCGAACGCGTGCCGATGGAGACCGCGACCTGGGTGAACGAGCTCGGAGCGAAGGGCATCGGCGAATCGGGCACGATCGGCAGCACACCAGCGGTCCACTCGGCCGTCATCGACGCGCTCTCCCACCTCGGCGTGCGCCACATCGACATGCCCTGCACCCCTGAGCGGGTCTGGCGTGCGATCGCCGGCGTCTGATCGCGGGCTCCGTGACATCTCCGATCCTGGCGAGCGGTCTCGTCCGCACCTTCGGAAGCGGCGACGACGAGGTTCGAGCCGTTGATGGCGTCGACCTCGAAGTGCATCCAGGTGAGGTCTTCGGATTTCTCGGTCCCAATGGGGCCGGGAAGTCGACAACTGTCCGAATGCTGACGACGCTTCTGCGACCGACTGGAGGAACGGCCCGGGTGGCCGGGTTCGACGTGGTGACGGAGGCCGACTCGGTGCGGCGCAACATCGGTGTCGCCCTGCAGGACGCGGCGATCGATCCTCTGATGACCGGACAGGAACTGCTGCGCCTGCAGGCGGTGCTCTACGGGCTCCCCCGCTCGGAGCACAAGTCACGCTCCGATGAGTTGCTCGAACGTGTCGGCTTGTCGTCGGCTGGTGGACGGCGAGTCGGTACCTATTCGGGCGGAATGCGTCGCCGACTCGACCTCGCGCTCTCCCTCATTCACGAACCGTCGGTCCTGTTCCTCGATGAGCCGACGACCGGTCTCGACCCGATGAGCCGGATGGCGCTCTGGGACGAGATCCGACGGCTGAACGGAGAAGGCACCACAGTGCTCCTCACCACTCAGTACCTCGAGGAGGCCGACCAACTCGCCGACCGGGTCGCCATCATCGACAATGGCCGCATCGTCCGCGAGGGCGCGCCCGAGCAGTTGAAGGCCGGTGTCGGCTCACCGACGCTGTTCGTGCGGGTCGCGTCCGATCAGGAAGCCGCGGCCTCCTCGGTGCTCGCGCGATTCGGCGAGCTGCGGCCGACCGCGGAGGGGATGCTCGGCGTCGGACTGGGCGGAGGTGCGGGCGAGGTGTCGTCGGTGGTGCGCGCCCTCGACGAGCAAGGTGTCGCGGTCGACCACCTCGAGTTGAGCGCGCCGAGCCTCGACGATGTCTTCGCCGAAGCCACTGGGCATCGCCTCGAGGGCGCCGAGTCTCCCGCCGAGGCATGAGTCGATGAGCGCGGCGCTCCGCATTCGACCCCGAGGGGCGCGACCCGCACTCGAGCAGACGGCGGCCATGTCGCGGCGCGCCGTGACGGCTCTCGTCCGCCAACCGTCACTCATCGTCCCCTCCCTCGTGTTCCCACTGTTCTTCGCCGCTCTCGGCACGTCCTCCTTCGGCCGAGCGATCTCGATCCCAGGTTTCCCCGAGGTCGATTCCTTTCTCGACTTCGCTCTCGCCGGTTCGATCGTTCAGGGAATCCTGTTCGGTTCGATCGTCAGCGCGACCGCGTTGGCCACCGACATCGAGACTGGGTTCTTCGATCGGCTCCTCGCTGCCCCGACGTCTCGGGTGAGCATCCTGCTCGGCCGGCTCGCCGGAGCGATGGCCTACGGCGCAGCCCAGACCGTGGTGTTCGTCCTCGTGCTGCTGCCCTTCGGACTCACGATCAAAGGCGGGGTGATCGCGCTGATCGCGATGATGGTTGGCGGGTTGCTCACGGCTCTCGCGGTCGCGGCGGTGATGTCGACGATGGCTCTCCGTACCGGCTCAAGCGAGGCCGTGCAGGGCTCGTTCCCGCTGCTCTTCGTGATCCTGTTCTTCTCGTCGGCGTTCTTCCCCCGGCAGACGATGGACGGGGCCTACCGCTGGATCGCCACGCTCAACCCGATCTCGTATCTGGTGGAGGGCTTCCGGTCGTTAACGATCGACTCCGCTTCAGCTCTCGCAGTCGCGCAGACCGTCTTGATCCCGGCAGCGCTTGCCATCGGCGGGGTGCGACTCGCCTTGCGGAGTCTCCGACGACGGGTGGCAGTCACATGACGGCGACGATCGTGGACGACCGGTCAGGAGGACTCGCCGCGGCGAATGGCCTCGCGCTTCGCAGCCTGCGCAACATCCGCCGACTCCCATCGGCGTTCATCCCCGCTCTGCTCATGCCCATCGTTCAGGTGATCTCCTTCTCGGGCACCTACGCGGGGGTCACCGACATCCCCGGCTTCCCGACCGATCGTTCCATTAACTGGTACCTGCCGTTGGCCGTGACCATGGGTGCCTCCTTCGCCGGGCTCGGCACCGGGTTCGCGATGATCCGCGACTTGCAAAGCGGGTTCTACGACCGGTTGCGCATGGCCCCGACGAGCCGACGCGCGCTTCTGCTCGGACCGTTCCTCGCGGCGTGGACACGGGCGATGATCGCGGTGGTGTTGGTCAGCCTGATCGGCCTCGCACTCGGCGCGCGACCCGTCGGCAACCCGGCGACGCCACTCCTCATGTTCGTAGCAGCGCTCGGAATGGCGACCGTCGGCACCGGATGGGGGCTCGGGCTGGCCTACCGGTTCCGAGACATGCGGGCGGCGGCGATCATGCAGCTGACCCTGTTTCTCGGCCTCTTCCTGACTGACGCGCAGACCCCAATCGAGATCATCGACGGATGGCTTGAGCCGGTCGCGACCTGGAACCCCCTGACACGAATACTGCACCTCGCGCGCCAAGGTTTCGTCGAGGGTTTCGATCCTCGAGACACGATCATCGGGCTCGTCGTGATGGTCGTCCTCGGCATCGGGAGCGTCGCCTTCGCCCTCACCGGCCTGGCGCGCCTCGACGACTGATCGGCCTGCGCCCCGAGCCGCTCGCGCGGGTACCGTTGCGGAACGTGGCCGCAAACCCGACAACTCGACGATCGAATTCCGGCGTCGAGCGTGGCCGGAGAGGCCCGACGGCGTGAGCGACCGCACCCACGTGCTCCTCGACCTCGACGGCACCCTGAGTGACTCGGAGCCGGGCATCGTCCGATCACTCCAGTGGGCCTGCGAACTGGAGGGCTTCCCGGTGCCCGATGACGCGACCGTCCGATCGGTGATCGGACCGCCCTTCGAGATCGGCCTACCCATGATCGGCATCCCCGATGACGCCCTCGAGCGAGTCGTCGACCGGTACCGCGAGCGCTATACGACCATCGGCGCCTACGAGAACACCCTTTACGACGGCATCATCGATCTGCTCGACCGCCTCCTCGCCGACGGTCTGACCCTCGCCGTCGCCACCGCCAAACCCGAGCAGACCGCCCACCCGATCCTCGATCACTTCGGGATCAGCGACCGGTTCGCCGTTCGGGCGGGCGCCACGCTCACCACCGAGCGGCGCACCAAGGCCGAGGTGATCGACTTCGCCCTCCGCGAACTCGACATCGCCGCCGACCCCGACCTGTCCGAGCACGTGATCATGGTCGGAGACCGGGATCACGACGTGCACGGAGCGCAGCACCACGGCATTCCCTGCATCGGCGTGAACTGGGGTTACGGCTCCCCCGAGGAACTGCTCGGCGCCGGCGCGGTGGTCCTCGCCGACCACCCGGCAGAGGTTGCCGCCCTCGTCCACCGCACCTACCGTGTCGACCACTGGTGATGGACGC
>RGGX01000171.1 GCA_010024485.1 Actinomycetota bacterium
CGACGACGGCGTCATGCCGCAGACCATCGAGGCGATCAACCACGCCCGCGCGGCCGAGGTGCCGATCATCGTGGCGGTCAACAAGATCGACAAGGACAACGCCGACCCCCAGCGCGTCCTCACCCAACTCGCCGAACACGAGCTGGTGCCGGAGGCATGGGGAGGCGACACGATCGTCGTCGAGATGGCGGCCCTGCAGGATCTCGGCATCGACGACCTCCTCGACCAGCTGTTGGTGGTCGCCGAGTTGGAGGACCTCCGCGCCAACCCGAACGGCCGCGCCAAGGGTGTCGTCCTCGAGGCCAACCTCGACAAGGGCCGGGGCCCGGTCGCCACGATTCTCGTCGACAAGGGTGAGCTGAAGGTCGGCGACCCGATCGTCGCCGGAGCATCGTGGGGTCGCGTCCGCGCCATGATCGACGACAAGGGCCAGCAGGTGAAGTCGGCCGGTCCGTCGAGCCCGGTCGAGGTGCTCGGACTCTCCTCGGTGCCCGCCGCCGGAGACGAGTTCCGCGCCGCCCCGGACGAGAAGATCGCCCGGACCGTCGGCGAGGCCCGCGGGCATCATCGGAAGATCCGCGATCAGCGCTCCGACGCCCGCGTCAAGACCGGCGTGAAGCTCGAGGACATCTTCAGCCAGATCCAGAGCGGGGAGTCCGCCACGCTGAACCTGGTGCTCAAGGCCGATGTGCAGGGCTCGCTCGAGGCGGTCACCGAGAGCCTCCGCAAGTTGGGCCGTGATGAGGTCGACCTCTCCTTCGTGCACCGCGCCGTCGGCGCGATCAGCGAGAACGACATCACCCTCGCGGCGACGACCAACGCGACCATCATCGGGTTCAACGTGCGTCCCGATCGCAAGAGCCGGGAGATGGCCGACGCCCAGGACGTCGAGATCCGCACCTACGAGATCATCTACAAGCTCCTCGAGGACATCGAGCAGGCCATGGTCGGCATGCTCGCCCCCGAGTACGAGGAGGTCGTCACCGGCGACGCCGAGGTGCGCGAGATCTTCCGCGTACCGAAGATCGGGGCCATCGCTGGCTGCTACGTGCAGAACGGCACGATCACCCGCGGGTCGAAGGTCCGATTCCTGCGGGACGGCACCATCATCTGGAAGGGCGACATCTCCTCGCTCCGCCGATTCAAAGACGATGTCCGCGAGGTGCGCGAGGGCTTCGAGTGCGGTATCGGTCTCAGCGACTTCCAGGACCTGAAGCCCGGGGACATCATCGAGACCTACGACGAGCGCGAGATCGCGAGGACGCTGAGCTGAGCCATGGCCGGCCGATCCCGCTCGGGCGGCGCTGGTCGTCGTGGAGGAGGGCACCGCTACCCGCGGTCGGCCCGGGTCGGTCAGACCCTGCGCGAGATCATCGCGGATGACCTCGTGCGCATCGGCGACGAGCGCCTCGAGTTCGTGACCATCACGCAGATCGAGGTCGACGACGAACTGAACCGCGCGCACGTCATGTTCGACTCCCTCGCAGGGGAGGAGGGTGACGCCGCGATCATCGAGGCGCTCGAGGAGCATCGCGTCCGCCTGCAGTCGTCGATCGCCCGGCAGATCCGCGCGAAGAAGACGCCGGTGCTCGACTTCCGACCCGACGACGTGATCCGCTCGGCGGAACGGATCGACGAGATCCTCCGCGCCGACCGCGAACGCGATCCCGGAGCCTGATGGCGCGACGTCGACCACCGACGGTGCACGGCGTCTGCATCGTGGACAAACCGGCCGGGGTCACGAGTCACGACGTCGTGCAGGAACTGCGCCGGCGCCTCGGCGAACGACGTGTGGGGCACGCCGGAACGCTCGACCCGGACGCGACCGGGGTGCTCGTCGTCGCCGTCGGCCTCGCCACACGACTCCTGACCTTCGTCAGCGGGCAGGAGAAGACCTACACGGCGGAGATCGTGCTCGGCGTCGAGACGGACACGCTGGACGCCGCGGGGTCGGTCACCGCTCGTCACGACATGGGCCCGGTCGATCTCGCCGAGACGCGCGAGGTGGTCGCCTCGAACCTCACCGGGGAGATCATGCAGGTGCCGCCGATGGTCTCGGCCCTCCGCGTCGACGGGCGTCGACTCCACGAACTGGCCCGCGAGGGGATCGAGGTCGAGCGCGAGGCCAGGCCGGTGACGGTGCACCGTTTCGACGTCATCGACGAGGTCGCCCCCGGCGTCCTGTCGGTGTCGGTCACCTGCTCGGCGGGGACCTACATCCGGTCGCTCGCCAGCGACCTCGGACGGCTGCTCGGAGGCGGGGCGCACCTCCGGAACCTCCGGCGCACCGCGATCGGTTCCTTCACCGAGGACCGCGCCGATGGGCCGGAATCATGTCCGCTCCTGCCGATCGCGACGGCGGTCGAGCACCTCGAGGCGGTATCAGTGGATGCCGACACGGCGGCGCGGGTGCGCCTCGGTCAGGTACTCGAACGATTCGACGGGAACGGCCCCTGGGCGGTGTCCGGACCGGACGGAGAACTGCTCGCCGTCTACGAGGTGTTCCGCGATCGGGGGGTCAAGCCGGCCGTCGTTCTCGCCACCGGCGACCGGTAGCGTCTCGGCCGTGATCGTCGTTCGAGGCCCCGTCGAGGAGTCCTCCCCCCGAGGGAGTGTCGCCACGATCGGCGTCTACGACGG
>RGGX01000172.1 GCA_010024485.1 Actinomycetota bacterium
CGCTCGGTCGCGTAGTTGACGGTGGCCTCCAACCCCGGCACGCGGTTGAGGCGACGTTCGATACGCGCCGCGCAGGCCGCGCACGTCATGCCGGTCACGGCGAGGTCGATCGTCGAGCCGGTCGCAAGCCCAGTGCTCGGGGTGGCGCCGTCAGCCGACATCGAAGCCGGCCTCATCGATCGCGGCGACGATGCGTCCACGGTCGAGAGCGGTACCGGCGACGGACACCGTCTTGGCCTCCAGATCGACGGCAACGGAGGTCACGCCGGCGATCGCGGACACCTCGGCGGTCACGGCGGCCTCACAGTGTCCGCAGGTCATGCCCGGGACACTGAGCAGCATCGACTCGGACTCCACGCGATCAGCCTAGGTCGCGGGCCTGAGTTTTCGCTCGAGGAAGTCGAGGACCGCGCCGACGGATTCATCGTCGCGGTGCTCGGTCAGCACCGAGTGATCCGACGGGGCCGAACTCGGGAGTTCCACGGCGATGAAGGCATCGCCGAGAAGGTTCTTCAACGTGGAGAAACGCGACCCGACCATTCGATCCCCGGTGAAGCGCAGGCCGAGTACCTCACAACCAGCGGCCGCCCGGTGGACCACCGCCTCGAGGTCGTCGGGGGACAGTCCGAGGTCTCCACCTCGACGCTCACCCGCGGAGATCGGCAGGGAGGGCTGCGAGAGCACCGGCGCGCGCATGATGTCGTCGACCATCATGCCGAGGGCGAAACCACCCGAGAAGCACATGCCGATCGCTCCGATGCCAACCCCGCCGACCTCGGCGTGCAGTGACCTTCCGAGAGCGCGCAACCAACCGACGATCGGTGAGGTACGACCTGTCGCCCAGGTGGTGAACTCCGACGAGATGCACACCTTCGCGAATGACGCGGCGACGTACCCGCGGCTGGGTCCGCGGCCCGGCGTGCCGACCAGATCGGGCATCGCCACGGTGAACCCACGGTCGACGACCTCCTCGGCGAAGCCCTGCACCCTCGGGGTGATCCCGGGGATCTCGTGGACAACGATCACCACCGGACCCGAGCCGCGCCGGTGGACGTCATGAGTGATCCCGGCGGCGGAGAACTCGGAGCGGTCCCAGCCCTCCAGAGAGGCACCGGCGATCGTCACGACAGCACCTCGAGCGCGCGCTCGGCCAGTTCCTCCACCGCGGTGCGGAACATGTCGAGGAGGTCCTGTGAGGCGTCATCGGCCATCGCGCCGCTGAGGTAGCGGGCGTAGACACCCTCGGAGATCGCCGCCAGGCGGAAGCAGGAGAAGGCGACGTAGTAGTCCACTCCGGAGACGTCGAGCCCGGAGCGATCCGCGTAGCGGCCGACGATCTCGTCGTAGGTCGGGAACCCCTCGAGCCCGGTCGGATCGTTGTGGCGCGCCCGCGAGGGGTCACCGCCGGCCCAGTAAACCCCGAGGTAGCCGAGATCGGCGAGCGGGTCGCCGAGCGTGCAGAGTTCCCAGTCGAGTACCGCCGTGATGCGACCCGCGTCGGTGTCGGTCAGGCAGTTGCCGAACCGGAAGTCACCGTGGGCGACGGACACCCCCTGCTGCTCGGGCACGGACGCGGCGAGACGCCTGGCCACCTCGTCGACAGCGGGGAGTTCACGGGTCTTGGAGTTCTCCCACTGGGTCGACCAGCGCCGGACCTGCCGTTCGACGTAACCCTCGCGCCGGGCGAGGTCGCCGAGACCGATCGCGTCGACATCGGCCGCGTGGAGATCGGCCAGGACATCGACCAGATGCAACGCCGCCGAGCGCCGGACCGCGGGGGACATCGAGTCGGCCCGGTCCGGGGAGTCGAGCACCGTGCCGTCGACGAAGGACATGACATAGAACGGAGCCCCGTTCACCGACTCGTCATCGCAGAGGGCCAGCGCTCGGGGGACGGGCACCTCGGTGGCACCGACGGCGGAGATGATGCGGTGCTCCCGCGCCATGTCATGCGCGGTGGCGAGGACATTCCCGAGTGGGGGACGGCGCAGGACGACGCGATGGCCGGAGGCATCGGTGACTCGATAGGTCAGGTTGGACCGACCACCCTCGATCAACTCGAAGACGACAGGTAACTCGAGGCCCTCGACATTCTCATCGAGCCACCGGGAGACATTGGGGACGTCGATCCCGAGCACGCCCCGACGGTAGTCCCGACGCGGGTGGTCGGGTCAGCCGGGGCGACCGACGGCGACGACCTTCGACCAGCGGACGTTCGTCACCTTCACATAGGACCCGGTGTTGGGGGCGTGGACCAACTGTCCGTTGCCGAGATAGATGCCCACATGGCTGATCGGTGAGTAGTAGAAGATCAGGTCTCCGGGCTGGGCCGCCGCGATCGGCACCCGCGGGATCGCAGCCGCCTGCATACGCGAGTTCCTCGGCAGCGTGATGCCGGCCTGCGCCCATGCGTAGTAGGTGAGCCCCGAGCAGTCGAAGGCGACACCCGGCGACGCCTGCGCGTACCGGTACGGCACACCGAGCTGACCGAGCGCCGCCTGGATCGCGACGCCGGCGAGGCCACTCGGCGCCGGGTAGTTCGCGATCACCGGAGCGGCGACCGAACCACCACCCGACGACCCACCGGAGCCACCGCCGGTCGAGCCCGCCGCTGCTGCCGCGGCCGCGGCCGCC
>RGGX01000173.1 GCA_010024485.1 Actinomycetota bacterium
GGTGCTCCCCAGGCACCGATCACCCAGCCGATCGCTGCTCCGGTGAGTGCCCCCGAGATGGTGTCGCGGCGTCGCAGGGTCGCGATCGCCGCGCTCGCCATCGCGGTCGTCGTCGTGGCCGGGCTCGGCGCGGCGATCGCGACCCTGCGACGCCGCGACACCATCTCGGGGGCACTCACCGGAGCAGCGATCGGCTGGGTGATCGGTGCCTGGGGAGCACCCGAACTCGGCGCCGGATCCTCGGTCTGGTCAACGTTCGCGCTCGCGATCCCGGGCGCGATCATCGGCGTCCGGGCCGCCCGACCCGACGTCCCCGATGAGGCCGGGCGCGACCGGATGGACCGCCGCTCGAGGGCGTTCATCTTCCTCGGGCCAGCCCTTCTCTTCGTCACCACCAACCTGGTGGTGCCCG
The DNA here is from genome assembly GCA_010024485.1 of Actinomycetota bacterium. GTDB lineage: Bacteria > Actinomycetota > Acidimicrobiia > Acidimicrobiales > Ilumatobacteraceae > Casp-actino5. The sequence continues at coordinate 413 of RGGX01000173.1, forward strand.
CGCTCCGCACCCTCTACCTGTCCCTGTTCGACCGCAACAGCGAGGAATACGTCGGTCTCGACAACTACCGGACCATCTTCACCAACCCCAAGTCCTGGGACACCTCGACCTGGCGCGACATGTTCACCAGCCAACTCATGTGGGTGGGCCTCGCGCTCCTCGTGCTCTTCGTCATCCTCGGCATCCGCGGCAAGCGACGCACGGGCCGTGTCATCGAACTCGGCAGCGCCAGCTCGGGCCCCCTGCTCGGCGCCGTCGTACTCATCGGTTTCGCCGTGTTCACCACAGTTCGCGGCACCATCGTCAACAACCTCTGGTGGGTCCTAGTCGTCACGCTCTTCTCGACCTCGCTCGGCCTCGCCATCGCGGTGCTCGCCGACGGTCTGAAGGGCGAGCGGATCGCGAAGTCGATCATCTTCATGCCGATGGCGGTCTCGCTGGTCGGCGCATCGGTCATCTGGCGGTTCATGTACATCGCCCGCGACTCGGCCAAAACCCAGACCGGCGTGTTCAACAGCCTCTGGGTCGCCCTCGGACGACTGAGCACCGGCGACGGACTGCCGACGCTGATCATCGGCGCCATCGTCACCATCATCTTCGGTCTGCTCCTCGTCAACATCGCGCGCAACCTGGCCCGCGGCGAACCGGCCCGAGCGGCTGCTCCCGCGGTGTTCGCGATCCTCGTGGGGTGGTTCCTCATCCGCTACTGGAGGATCACCGGGACCGGAGTCGGAGGTCACCGCATCAAGGACGACGGGACCATCGTCGCCCAGCCGATCAACTTCATCCAGGACCCGCCCTTCAACAACTTCTGGCTCATGATCGTGCTCGTCTGGATCCAGACCGGGTTCGCCATGGTCATCCTGTCGGCCGCCATCCGAGCGGTGCCGACCGAGTTGATCGAGGCTGCCAAGGTCGACGGGGCGACCGACTCGCAGGTCTTCTGGCGGGTCACCCTCCCGCAGATCGGCACGAATCGGCGCCGCGCTCGCCATGCTGATCTTCATCTCGGTGGTGCCGATCATGTTCCTCAACATCCGCCGCATGCAGAGGGAGTCCTGAGATGAGCGACATCGCCGTCCACACCCGGGGCAGCGGCCCGATCGAGCGGATCTACTCGACCCTGCGTCGGGTGCCGACCATCGTCCTGTGGTTCATCGTGATCGTCTGGAGCCTCCCCAGCCTCAGTGTCTTCATCAACTCATGGCGAACCCGCGACGCGCAGCGGTCACGCTCCTGGTGGACGACGAAGCCGGACGAGCTCACCCTCGACAACTACGAGTCCATCTTCAACTCGACGACCAGTGGAGGGCTCAGCAACTCCCTCCTCAACTCGATGGCGATCAGCCTCCCGGCGACGATCATCCCGATCTCGATCGCCGCCTTCGCCGCCTACGGATTCGCCTGGATCGACTTCAAGGGACGCAAGGGCCTCTTCATCGCCGTGGTCTCGCTGCTCGCCATCCCGCTCCAGGTGGCGCTCATCCCGCTCCTCCAGCTGTACGTGAACGGGGCGCACCTGACCCTGCCCTGGCTCGACAAGACCATCACCATCATCCCCGACTTCAACCTCGTGAACACAACTACGGCGGTCTGGCTCACCCACACCGGGTTCGCGATGCCCTTCGCCATCTTCCTGTTGCACAACTACATCTCCTCGCTGCCGCGCGATGTCTTCGAGGCGGCGCGCATCGACGGCGCCGACCACTTCACGATCTTCTGGCGCCTCGTGCTGCCCCTGTCGGTGCCGGTGCTCGCCGCCTTCGCGATCTTCCAGTTCCTGTGGACCTGGAACGACTACCTGATCGCCAACACCATGGCCGGCACGAACCCCGATGCCATCCCGACGACCATCCTGATCGCCAACCTCGCCGGCGACTTCGGGATGAACGAGCACCTGCTCCCGGCCGCCGCCTTCGTGCAGGCCTTCGTCCCGCTGGTGGTCTTCTTCTCCCTGCAGCGGTACTTCGTGCGCGGCATCCTCGCCGGTTCCGTCAAGGGCTGAGTTGCCGGCGCACCCCGCCTTCGACAATCGGGTCACCCGCGACCTCGGCGTCGACATCCCGATCGTGCAGGCCCCGATGGGATGGATCGCGCGGAGCCGACTCGCCTCGGCAGTGTCCGCCGCCGGTGCCTGCGGGATCATCGAGACCTCCTCCGGAGAACTCGACGCCGTGCGCGACGAGATCCGCCGGATGCGCGATCTCAC
>RGGX01000174.1 GCA_010024485.1 Actinomycetota bacterium
CCGTCGACTTCACCAACTCGGTGCTGATCATGACCTCGAACCTGCCCGGAGAGCCGACCGAGTACTTCAAGCCCGAGTTCATCAACCGGGTTGACGACATCATCCGCTTCCGATCGCTGACCGAGGACGACCTCCGCCACATCGTCGACATCCAGGTCGACCAGCTCCGCTCGCGACTCGCCGAGCGCCGCATCACCCTCGACGTCACCGACTCAGCGCTCGCCCGGATCGCCGCCGAGGGCTTCGACCCGGCCTACGGGGCGCGGCCGTTGAAACGGGTGATCCAACGCGAGATCGGTGACCGGATCGCCGTGATGATCCTCGAGGGGGCAGCCGTCGAGGGCGCCACCATCACCGTCGACGGTGGTGAGGGGTCCCTCGCCATCCGCGCCGCCTGATCAGGATCCGACCAGGCGCTCCTTCAACTCGCGCTTCAGGAACTTGCCGTTCGCGTTCTTCGGCAACTGCTCGTCGACGAACCAGACCCGGGACGGGATCTTGAACTTCGCGATGTGCTCAGCGAGGAACCCCTGCAGTTCCTCCGCGGTCAACTCCGCGCCAGGTCGGAGATGGATGGCGACACCGACCTCCTCACCGAGACGCTCATCGGGCACGCCGAACACGGCAGCCTCGGCGATCGCGGGGTGGTGGTAGATGGCGGCCTCGACCTCGGCCGAGTAGACGTTCTCTCCGCCGCGCAACACCATGTCCTTGGCGCGATCGACCAGGTGGACGAACCCGTCCTCGTCGATACGAGCGATGTCACCGGTGCGGAACCAACCGTCGCGGATCGCCTCAGCGGTCGCCTCGGGCCGGTTCAGATAGCCCTTGATCACGATGGGACCCCGGACGCAGAGCTCGCCGGTCACCTCCGGACCCCACTCCAGGTCGTCACCGTTCTCGTCGATGAGCTTCGCGTCGCAGGTCGGCACGATCCGACCGCAGGAGGTCGGCTTCGAGACGTACACCCGGTTGGCGTTCGCGGTGACGATGCCGTGCGTCTCCGTCAGTCCATAGCCGGTGGAGGGTGCCCCGCCGGCGAGGTTGTCGTCGATCTTCTTGACCAGGTCCGGTTGCAGCGCCGCGCCGCCACCGCCCATCCCCTGGATCGTCGAGGTGTCACGCGTCGCCCAGTCGGGGTGCATGAGCATTTCGCGGCTCATCGTCGGCACCCCAGAGAAGTTCGTGACCCCCTCCCGCTCGATGAGCTCGAGCGCCCGTCCGGCATCCCACTTGTAGGTGAGCACGATCTTGCCGCCGACGAGAGTGCAGGGCTGGAGGAGGCAGTTGTTGGCCGTCACGTGGAACAGCGGTGTCGGCGCCATGTACACCGACTGACCCCCGCCTCCACCGACCGGATCGGCGGCCGCGGGCCCGTCCAGATCGCCAGCCGCCTGGGCGCGAGCCTCGGCGGCAGCGCTGGTGAGACCCATGAACGCCAGGTTCATCACGTTGTGCACCGAACCCCGGTGCGTGAGCTGCGCCCCCTTCGGGAAACCGGTCGTACCGGACGTGTAGAAGATGCAGGCGTCATCGTCCGGATCGATCTCGACCGCCGGAAGCGCCTCGGGTGCCGACGACGGATCGACCACCGCCGACCAGTGAGCAGCATCGTCAGGCAGGTCGGCGTAGGTGCGCACCGCGATGACGTGCATCGGCGCGGTCGCGCGCAGACCATCCAGGATCGGCAGGGCGCGCTCGAGTCGCTCGCCGTCGCAGATGAGGACCTTCGGACGCGAGTCGGAGAGCCCGTACTCCATCTCCTCCGAGGTCCACCAGGCGTTCAGGCCGACGACTGCGGCGCCGATCGACACCGAGGCCCAGTAGGTGGCGACCCACTCCGGATAGTTCCGCATCGCGACCGCAACTCGATCGCCGCGGACCACACCGAGATCATTCACGAGGTGCGCGGCCAGGGCACGCACGATCGCGCCCATCTCGGCGTAGGTGTACCGCTCGTCCTCGTAGACGACGTAGTCGCGGTCGGCGTAGCCACCAGCCAACTCCCACAGGAACCGCATCGACGGAGGGGCCTGGGTGAACACCCGCATCGGCACCCCTCTCACCTCGATCTCGCTCATCGCGAACTGACCGCCCTCGGCGGTGAAGTCATCCCAGGTGGCGAGGTAGTGCTCGATCATGGGGAGCATCTTGGCCGCCCCGCATGACGGGCGCCACATCCGCAACTCGGAGTGCCCTACCGACGGGTGGTCACCGCTCCGACTCAGCCCGCGAGATGGAGCCGGACCAGGTCGCGCAGACGCTCGATGCCATCACCCTTGGTCGAACTCACCCACACCACGTCACCCGGATCGAGTTGGCACCCCTCGGCCAGGTCGCGCTTCCTCGCCGGGCGCTTCGATGACTTCACCTTGTCGGACTTCGTCGCCACCACCGTGTGGGGTATCTCGTTCTCGCGGAGCCAGTCGAGCATCTGGGCGTCCAACGGGGTCGGACCGATCGCTCCGTCGACGAGGACGAACACCATCACCAACGTCTCCCGGTCGAGGAGATACCCCTCGATCATCTCCGGCCAGTCGCGGCGGACGCGCTGGGGCACCTTGGCGTAGCCGTAGCCCGGCAGATCGACGACGGTTCCGCCATCGGCGTG
>RGGX01000175.1 GCA_010024485.1 Actinomycetota bacterium
AGGAGGTTGTCGCCGAGGTACATGACGAAGTCGTCCTCGCCGAGGAACTCCCGGGCGATGAGCACGCAGTGGGCGAGCCCGAGGGGCTGGTCCTGTGGCAGGTAGGTGATGGCGGCCCCGAAGGCCGAGCCGTCGCCGAGGGCGTCCATGACCTCGTCTCGGGTGTCGCCGACGATGACACCGATCTCGGTGATGCCGGCTGAGACCATCGCCTCGATGCCGTAGAACAGGATCGGCTTGTTGGCGACCGGCACGAGCTGTTTGGCCCGGGTGTGGGTGATCGGCCGGAGCCGCGTGCCGGCACCGCCGGCGAGGATCAGCGCCTTCATCGGCGACGACTCTAGTGGCGACGGGACTTCACCGGCCGGGGAGGCCCGGTCGGGCTCATTCGGTGGCCGGTGGCGGGGTGTTGCCTCGGAAGAACTCGAAGATGGCCTCAGCGCCGTCGCCGAGGCGCAGCACGCTGTTTCCGTCGACGTTGTCGCCGTAGACGGGGAGGCTGTAGGTGGTGAAGCCGTTCCCGAAGGAGCGGCGGAGTCCCTCGGCGGCGGCGAAGGGTTCGAGGGCGGCATCGACGCGGACGCTGGCGGTGACCGCCTGGATGAGTTCTCCGGAGGCGAAGGGTTGATCGGTGAGTCGGCGCAGGACGCCGTCGGCGGCGGCTCTCATGAACAGCTGTTGGCGTTCGATGCGTCCGAGGTCGGCGCGGCCGTCGGTGCGCCACTCCCCTTCCCGGAACTCCTGATACGAGCGGCTCCGCGCGTAGGCCAGGGCCTGAACGCCGTCGAGGGTGTTGCATCCGGGTGGCTGGTCGAGTCCGGTCTTCGGGTCGCGGGCCGGGTGGGCGAAGCAGATCTCGACACCGCCGATCTCGTCAACGATGTCGCGGAAGCCGACGAAGTTGACCTCGACGTAGTGGTTGATGGGGATACCGAGGGTCTCGGTGACGGTGGCGACGATGCGTTCGGGGCCGCCCCGATAGGCCGAGTTGATGCGGTTGGAGCCACCGGTGCCGGGGATGCGGAGCCACAGGTCGCGGGGAAGGCTGACCAGGTGGAGGCCGCCGTCGAGTTCACGGCGCAGCACCATGATCACGTCGGCTCGGCGGCCGCTCACGATGCTGGTGTCGCCGATGGCACCGAAGTCGGGGTCATCGGCGCTGATGCCCTCCCGCGAGTCGGATCCGACGAGGAGGTAGTTCTCGGTGGGTGGCACCTCGATGGGCTCGCCGACGTCGTCGACGGGCTGTTCGGCGAGGACGACCTCGAGCCCCTCGATCCGCTCGACCTCGGCGATGCGGTCGCCGGTCGCGGCGGTGAGGCCGATGGCTCCCGAGGCGGCGACGACAGCGGCGACCGCGAACATCGTCGGGAGCGGGGATCTCGTCAGCCACCGGGGCACGAGATCACGGTACTGGTCAGGTCGGACGCAGGTGGATCACGTCGCCGACGCCGATGCGGTGGGTGACGGCGCAGGCGTCGAGTACCTCGAGGGAGCCGTCGTCATCGACGCCGACGGCCCGCCCTTCGATGGTTCCGCCGGGGGTCTCCACTCTCACGGCCCGTCCGATGGTGTCGAGGTGATCGCGATAGGCGGCCTCGGCGGTGTCGTCGTCGCCGAGCAGGTCGAACTCGGCCAGGACCGCCTCGAGGAGCGCCGCCGGGGTGATCGTGTCGCCGATGCGCGCGGCGCCCTCGGGTGCCCAACCGATGTTGATGCCGCATCCAACGACGACGGAGCCGTCGGGGCAGGCCTGGGCGAGCATCCCGGCGGCCTTGCGGGTCTCGCCGTCATCGTCGGCGAGCAGCACGTCGTTCGGCCATTTGAGTCGGGCGTCGGCGCCGGTGGTGCGTCGGATGGCGCGCACGAGCGCGAGTCCGGTCCGGTGGGTGAGTCGCACCGGTGGTTCGGGTACCTCGCGGTGGAGGATCGACACGAGCAGATTGGTGCCGGCGGGGGCGTCCCAGCGCCGGTCGAGGCGTCCTCGGCCGGCGGTCTGGTGGTCGGTGCGCAGCACGGTCCGGTGGGGGGCGCCGACGGCCGCCGCGGCGACGAGGTCGGCGTTGGTACTGCCGGTCTCGTCGACGGTCCACACGGTCCATCCGGCGGCGGCGAGGTCGTCGGGCACCTCGACGGGGCGGGCTTGAGGATGTGGTGGGAGGTCCACGCCACCTACATTGTCATCCGTGCTGTCGAAGATCTTGATCGCCAACCGAGGAGAGATCGCAGTCCGGGTCATCCGGGCCGCCCGGGAGATGGGTATCGCCACGGTCGCGGTGTACTCCGAGCTCGATCGCAACGCCCTCCACGTCCGTCTCGCCGATGAGGCCTACGCCCTCGGCGGACAGACGGCTGCCGAGAGCTACCTGAACACCGAGGCGATTCTGGATGCGATCCGCACCTCGGGGGCCGACGCGGTACACCCGGGCTACGGGTTCTTCTCCGAGAACGCCGACTTCGCCCGGGCGATCACCGATATGGGTGTCACCTGGATCGGTCCTCCGGCGGCGGCGATCGACGAGATGGGCGACAAGGTGTCGTCGCGTCTGGCCGCCCAGCGCGGTGGGGCGCCGATCGTGCCGGGCACC
>RGGX01000176.1 GCA_010024485.1 Actinomycetota bacterium
GGGCGCCACGCTCGCCGAGTCGTGCCGCAACCTCGACGTCATGGTCGACGAGGCCGCCGCCCACATGGAGGCCACCGGCATGCGTCTGCTGTGGGGTACGGCCAACCTGTTCTCGAACCCCAGATATCAGGCCGGTGCCGCCACCAACCCCGACCCTGAGCTCTTCGCCTACGCCGCGGCGCAGGTGTGCCAGGTCCTCGAGGCGACCCACCGGCTCGGCGGTGCCAACTACGTGCTCTGGGGTGGGCGCGAGGGATACGAGACCCTCCTCAACACCGACATGGCGCGCGAGCTCGAGCAGTTCGCCCGTTTCCTGCACCTGGTCGTCGAGCACAAGCACGCCATCGGCTTCGAGGGCAGCATCCTCATCGAGCCCAAGCCCTTCGAGCCGACCAAGCACCAGTACGACTACGACGTCGCGGCGGTCCATGCCTTCCTCCAGAAGTACGACCTCGCCGAGGACGTGTGCGTCAACATCGAGGTGAACCACGCGACCCTGTCCGGTCACGACTTCGCCCACGAGGTGGCCGCGGCCGCGGCGGCGGGCATCTTCGGGTCCATCGACGCCAACGCGGGTGATGACCGTCTCGGATGGGACGTTGACCGGTTCCCGGTCTCGGTCGAGCAGATGACCCTCGGCATGTACGAGATCCTCCGCGCTGGTGGCTTCACCACCGGTGGGCTCAACTTCGACGCGAAACTCCGCCGCCAGTCGATCCACCGCAACGACCTCTTCCATGCCCATATCGGCGGCATGGACACCATGGCGCGGGCCCTGCTCGCCGCCGGTGCCATGTGGGAGGACGGGGCCCTCGAGGACATCCGGACGGATCGTTACGCCGGTTGGGAGGGCGAACTCGGCAGCGACATCCTCGACGGTCGGGCGACCCTCGCCTCGCTGCGGGAGCGGATGCTCGGCATCGAGACCGAACCCACGCGGGTCAGCGGACGACAGGAGGAGATCGAGAACCTCGTCGCCCGCTATGTCGAGCGGGCGCGCTGAGCCTCGGATCCGCCCGACGCGGACCCGTCGTCAGCGCTCAGCGCTCGTGGCGCGGCGCACGAGTGACGGTGCGATCACGTGGTGCACGGCTCCTCGGCGGCTGCCACCGATCCGCTCCAGGAGGACCTCGACAGCGAGGCTCCCCATCGTGCGGCGATCCTGATCGACCGAGGTGAGCGAGATGTGGTGGATGCCGGCCAGCGAGGTGTTGTCGTAGCCGACGACGGAGACGTCCTCGGGCACGCGCAGACCGTGATCGGCGAGGGCTCCGAGCACTCCGACCGCCGCGACGTCGTTGGCCGCGAAGACGGCTTCGGGCGCCGGCCCCTCCGACGCGATGCGTTGGCCGGCTCGCAGCCCGGCCTCCTCGGTGAACTGGGAGGAGATCACCTCGGGTTCGAGGCCGTGGTCGCGCATCGCCGCCGTGTAGCCGCTGCGCCGCTGCGATGATCCGGCGCCCTGACCGCCGTCGACGTGGACGATCCGACGGTGGCCGAGTTCGATCAGGTGCTCGGTGGCGAGTCGGCCACCGGCACGGTCGTCGTTGTTGACCGAGTCGACGGCGGTGGAACGCAGGTGACGTCCGATGACGGTGATGGGAACCCGTGTGGCCAACTGCTCGAGGTCGGCAGAGCTGATCCGCGCGCCGGCGAGGAGCACCCCGTCGACGCCGAGGTCGATGAAGCTCTCCACCGCCTCGCGCTCGAGATCGCCGCGCAGGAACCCCGAGTTGATGAGGACGTGGTAACCGGCGTCGATCGCCGCGTCGTGCACGCCGTCGGCGACCTCGGGGAAGAAGGGGTTGTGGAGGTCGTTGAGCACGAGGCCGATGGTCAGGCTCCGCTTGCTCGCCAGGTGCCGGGCGGCGAGGTTGGGCCGGTAGCCGAGTTCCGCCGCGGCGGTGAGCACCCGCTCACGCGAGGCATCGCTCACCTTGTCGGAGCCGCGCATGACGAGGCTGACGAGGGCCCGGGACACGCCGGCCGCCTTCGCGACGTCCTCCATCGTGGGTGTGCCCATCAGCGGTCCTCCCTCCGGTGTCTGTCTCGTGTCGGTTGGCTCGGTCGTGTTCGCGGTGTGGCGAGGTGTCGCTCGATCGGTGTCGCCCGATCCGTGTCGTTTGGGCCTCCGGTCGACGAGTCGCTATACGGATTGTCAGTTGACAGCGCACCCCGGATCGGTGATCATATGACCTCGGTCACGTTTGGAGCGCTCCAACGCTCGGTCGTCCACTGGGAGAGGTCCTGGTGGAAGCCGGGAACAGAACGTGGCCGGAACGTATACGACGACGGGCCGAAGGCCCCAGAGGCGGGCCGCAGGGTCCGCACCCGGTCAGGAGGACTGGTGACCGCAGCTGACACCGCGCCACGTCCCGAGGTCATGACCGGTCGCGACGCGTCGTCGTTCCTGGCCCGCGTCGGCTCCGCGCCGATCTCCTGGGGTATCTGCGAGGTGCCCGGCTGGGGTGAGCAACTCCCGTCCACCCGGGTGCTCACCGAGATGGCCGGGCTCGGACTCCCTGCCACCGAGCTCGGCTCCGTCGGTTACCTGCCGACCGATCCCGCCGAGCTGCGATC
>RGGX01000177.1 GCA_010024485.1 Actinomycetota bacterium
GAATCTTCCTCATGCTTCGATTGTCGCACCCGCAACCAGTTCACCCGTTGGGCCGAGGATCACTTGTCCTCGTTGTCTCGACCCGCCTTGCGTTCCATGAACGCCTTCGCGCCCCACCATCCTGCGATGAGACCGAGGGCGATGTAGATCCACTGCATGTCGGCACCGTAACCCGTACGCGCGCCGCTGAACTCGGACAACGCCCCGGCTGACAGAATCCGATCTGTGAGGACCTTCGCCGACCCGATCCGTCGTGGGGTCACCGTCGCCCCGACCTCGCCGGCGGTGATCGACACCACCTCGGGACAAGCGGTCAGTTTCAGCGAACTCGACCGTCGCTGCCGAGCCCTTGCGGGCACGCTGGCACGGCTCGGCCTGTCGCGCGGGGACCGCGTCGCCCTGCTGATGGCCAACGGACTCCCCTACGTGGAGGCCTACGTCGCCGTCCCCGCCGCGGGTTTCGTCATCGTGCCGATCAACACCCGCCTCGCCGATCCGGAGATCGCCTACATCCTCGGAGATGCCGGTGTCAGCGCGCTCATCACCGACCGCCCACCCTCCGGGGTTGAGGATCTCGTCGACCACGTCATCCGGGTGCCCGATGACTATGAGGCGCTGATCGCGACCTCCGACCCGATCGACGATCTCGCCGACCTCCACGAGGTGTCCGAGGACGATCTGGCCGGCCTCTTCTACACCGGTGGCACCACGGGCCCATCCAAGGGGGTGATGCTCACCCACCGGAACCTGCTCGCCAATATGTGGAACACCATCAACTGCTGCGAGATGCGAGCCGACGACCGCTACCTCGTGATGTCACCGATGTTCCACGCGGCGGGCACCTACGCCGTCCTCGCCTCCCTCGCGCTCGGCGCCACCCAGGTGACCGTGCCGGCCTTCGATCCTGACCGGGTTCTCGACGCCATCGAAGCGGAGCGGATCACCACGACGCTGGCGGTGCCGACGATGATGGTGGCCCTGTGCGAATCACAGAGTCGCCAACCACGCGACTCCTCGTCGCTCCGGTTGCTCACCCACGGGGCTTCACCGGTCGCCGTGGAGACCGTGCGACGGTTCCACGACCTCTTCCCGGGCACGGCGATGATCCACCTCTATGGGGCAACCGAGTTGTCACCGCTCACCACGGCCCTCGCGAACGAGCAGGACGAGCTCGGCGGCCCGCGCGAGCGCTCCTGCGGCCAGGCAGTCCTCGGGTGCCGGGTCACGATCATCGACTCCGACGGCAACCATCTCCCCGTAGGTGAGAGCGGCGAGGTGGCCGTTCGTGGCGACAACGTGATGGCCGGTTACTGGAACAAACCGGACGAGACCGCGGCCGTGCTCCGCGACGGCTGGTACCGCACGGGCGATGTCGGCTGGATCGATGACGAGGGCTTCCTCTTCCTCGTCGACCGGGCGAAGGACATGATCGTGTCCGGTGGTGAGAACGTTTACTCCACCGAGGTGGAGCAGGCGCTCATGACCCACCCCGGCGTCCTTGAGTGCGCCGTCTACGGCATCCCCGACGAGAAGTGGGGCGAGGCGGTCGCCGCGACGGTCGTCCCCCGGGAGGGCGAGTCACCGACGGTCGACGACCTGACGGAGCACTGCCGTCAACTGATCGCCGGGTTCAAGGTGCCCCGCCGGATCGACATCACCACGGACCTGCTCCCGAAGTCCGCGGCCGGCAAGATCCTGAAGCGCGAGTTGCGCGAGCCGTTCTGGGTTGGCCACGAGGCCCGTGTCTCCGGCGCGTAGAGCGCGCCGTAGTCTCGAACCATGAACCGCACCCGCCTCACCGTCGCTGATCTCCGAGCCCTGAAGGGTGTCCGCCAGCTGTCCATGGTCTACGTCGAGAACACCGACGAGGCCGCCGCCTGCGCCGAGGCCGGGGTCGACGTGCTCTCGATCGAACGGCACCTCTGGGACCCCGCGATGCGAGAGGCCGCAGGTGACTGCTTCGTGCAGGTCGGACTCCCCTACGGCGTGCTCGCCACCACCGACGACTATCTCCGAGCCGGGCACGACGCCGTTCGACTCGGCGCCGACGCCTGCTACTGCGCGGCGAGCGTCGAGGTGATCTCGCGGCTCGCTGCCGAGGGCATCCCGGTGGTCGGCCACGTCGGCCTCATCCCCTCGCGACGCACCTGGACCGGCGGCTTCCGCGCTGTTGGCAAGACCTTGGACTCCGCCCTCGAGGTGTGGCGCGGGGTGCGGGCCCTCGAGGAGGCGGGCGCGTTCGCCGCTGAGATCGAGGTGGTCCCACCGGAGATCGCGAGCGAGATCTCTCGGCGCACGTCGCTGGTGATGTTCTCCATGGGCGCCGGTGCGGGCTGCGACGCCCAGTACCTGTTCTCCTGCGACCTCCTCGGCTACACCCGCGGCCATCGTCCACGACACGCCAAGGTGTACCGAGACTTCTCCGCCGAGTACGAACGACTCCAACGCGAGCGCGTCGGAGCCTTCTCCGAGTTCATCGCCGATGTCGACAGTGGCGCCTATCCGGCCGAGGAGCATCTCGTGCCGCTCGACGACGCGGTACTCGCCAGCTTCATCGAAGGTGGGCGTGAAGGTGAAGG
>RGGX01000178.1 GCA_010024485.1 Actinomycetota bacterium
GGAGATCCCGCAACCTCGGCCCACCCCAGTCGAGGAGGCTCCCGACGACGCCGCGGTGCACCGCTGGACAGGGGCTGCCCGGATCGTGCTCGTCGGTCACGGGGTGCGGTCGAACTCGTCGTCGCTGTCGATCGGTCGGGTCGGAAGCGCCTCATCGGGATGTCTGCGACGCCGCGACCGATTCCAACTCTGATGGCCCGGCCGGATGTACTGACCCGTGACATCGCGGGTGGGGAAGCGCAACTGGAAGTCGATCTTCGACTCGCCCCGCTGGGTCTCCTGCTCGGCCAGGTCACGGAGCCGGACCAGTCGCTCCCTCCGCTCGATGCTCCAGGGGCCGACCCGCAGGGTCGCGTACAGCAGTCCACCGAGGATGATCGGGAAGAAGAACTGGGCGAAACGGTACGAGGCCACTCCGAGCGTCGCCGTGCGCAACGGCACGCCGAAGCCGCGGAGCATGCCGACATAGCTGGTGTCGACGTAGCCGAGTCCACCGGGCGTGATCGGGATCGCCGCCAGCACATTGGCGACACCGAAGGCGATCACCAGTGCGTCGAGGTCGAGCGACACTCCGAAGGCCCGCACGAACACCCACAGGGCCGCGGCATCGAGCAACCAGTTGAGAGCCGCCCAGAACACGACTCGGGCCAGCAGCTGCCGATCGCTGATCAACGCCTCGAGGCGTTCCGCGAGCTGATGGACGACACGCGCCGCGCGGTCCTCGTCGAGCCGGAGGCGCCTCGCGATCCACCGGATCGCCCGCTCCGAGCGTCCCTGGCCCTCCATGAGGCCGAAGGCCAACGCACCGGCCAGACCCATCACGAGCACCCCGACGAGCGCCGCTCCCCCGTAGATCGGGTTCACACCGCGGATCGGGATCGACACGATCAGGCCGGTCCACAGGATCAGGTTCAGCACGACGGCGGAGCCGAGGCCGACGGTCGCGAGGGCGAATCCCGCGTCGGGACCGCTCACCCCCGAGAGCGTCATCAGTCGGTAGCCGAGCGCCGAGCTGGCGGCGTTGCCTCCCGGCACGATGCTCGACAGGGCCCGCGTGCTCATCTGGATGCGGAAGAGCCTCCAGCGCGAGAGATGCTGGCCGGCGTCACCGAGTGCCGCCTTCATCAACGGGGCGTAACACCAGAGGGCGAGCACCTCGAGCAGGAGCCCGAGGGCGAGCAGGGCGGGTCGCACGTTGCGGATCTCGTCGAGCGCGGCCCGGAAGTCGGGCACGAGGGGGATCACGAACAGGTAGAGCACCGCCGCGAAGGCGACCAGCTTCAGGCTGAGGCGAAACCGACGGCGCCGACGCGCCAGCTCTCCCGGCGACCGCTCGATCGCCGGCAGTTCTCCGGTGGGCAGCGGCGCGTCGTGTGTCTCAGGTCCGTCCATCGCGCTCCGGGAGCGGGGGCTCCTCGGAACACACTACGCACCGATGAGGTGACCGGGGGCGTTCACCCGAGTCGTTCGAAGAGCCGGAGGGCCTGCTCGCCAGCCCGCGCTCGGACCTCGTCGGCATCGACCCGGGTCGCGCTCCCGTCGACGAGGACGCGTTCACCCGCCACCTCGACCTCGACCGGCGTGAGACCCGGGGTGAACGCCAGATACCAGGGGTCGGCATCTCCGTGGTGCCACACCACCCGGTCGTCGGCGGCCTCGGGGACCAGCGCCGCTCCGCCTTCGAGCCATGACCAGGCGAGGTCGGGACCGACCGACACGTCGTGCTCACGGGAGCGGACATACGCCAGCCGGAACTCCTCGAGCATGTCGGCGCCGATGCCGTCGGTGCCGAGCGCTACGGGGTTCGCGAAGCGCGCCGGAGCCGCGTAACCCACCGAGTTGTTCATGTTGGACCGAGGGTTGTGCACGACCGTCCCGGCGAGCCCGTGGTCATCGTCGAGGTGGACACCGTGCACGAGGAGCCAGTCCTCTCGGGCCAGCGACGCGAGTCGGGACGCGGCGTCGATGTCAGCGGCCCCCTCGGCGACGTGGATGTGCACGCCGACACCGAACTCCTCAGCCAGGGCCGCGGCCTCGGCGAGGGTCTCGTCCGAGCAGGTGAATGCGGCGTGGACGCCGACCATGCCCCTCCCCCCGGCCGCGAGGAAACGGCGGTTCTCCTCGAGCCCCCGTCGAGCGCCGTCGCGGCCATGCCGGTCGGTCACCCCGTAGGAGCAGACGACCCTGACCCCGACCTCAGCGCAGGCATCGGCGATCACGCTGAGGGAGCCCTCGATCGCGTTCGGCGACTCGTGATGGTCGATGATCGTCGTGCATCCGCGCTCGAGGGCCTCGAGGGCGCCGAGCATGGCCGACCACCGGATCATCTCCTCGTCGAGGGCGCAGTCGAGCCGCCACCAGACCAACTCGAGGATCTCGACGAAACCACTGGGTGTCCTCGGTGGAGCCGGCATTCCCCGGGCGAGGGAGGAGTAGAGGTGGTGATGGGCGCAGACCAGCCCACCGGTGGTGGTCACTGGGTAATCCCGCGGTCGATGACCCCTCGGGTCGAGGAGATGAGCCCGTAGTGCTCGGGACGCCGGTACCGGGC
>RGGX01000179.1 GCA_010024485.1 Actinomycetota bacterium
ATTCCCGCCCAAGCGATACTGACGTCGAAACCGGTCAGCCCCGTAAGGACGTATGTCTATGTCTGAACGTCACCCTACAGCGGGGCTGCGACCTCCGGTCATCGGCATGGCTCGACCGCGCGAGACTAGGTTCACCCCATGGCCCCGCAGGCACGTGACGTCCGGCCCGCGGCCCCTTCCGATCTCGCCTCGCTGGTCATCACCGGCCACCGGGCCTTCGCCGACGATCCGGTCATCCGCTGGTGTTTCCCTGATGACGACGACTTCACTGCCAACGGGCACCAACTCTTCGAGTGGGTCTTGACGCGCGGCCTCGCCCGCGGCACCCTGTGGTGCACCCCCGATGGAGTCGGTTACGCCAACTGGGTCGCGCCCGGTCGCCCCGAGGTCGAGATCGACGACGCCGACAGCGCGGAGGTGCCGCTTTGGCGGCTCGAGCGCTACGGCGCCATCGACGCCGCCTTCACCGCCAACACCCCACCGGAACCCCACTGGTATCTCGCCATGATCGCCACCCATCCCGACTGGCAGCGCCGAGGCGTCGGCGCCGCCCTCATGGACGTCGTCTTCTCCGAGGCTGACCGGGCCGGGCTCGGCTGCTACCTCGAGACCGAGACCGAGTCCAACGTCGCCTACTACAGACACCACGGTTTCGAGGTGCGCACCGAATGGGACCTCACGGTCGCGGGGGAGCGACCCGATAATCACGGCCCCCACATGTGGGGCATGTGGCGCAGCCCGCGCTGACTCAGCCGTACTTGTTGCGTCGGCCCATCTCGCGCTCGACATCGCGAGCGGCATCGCGCGCCGCGATGGCCTGGCGCTTGTCACCCTTGGTGCGGCCCTTGCCGATACCGAGCTCGACCTTGACCCGTCCGTCGCGGAAGTACATCGACAACGGCACCACCGACACCCGCTCGCGGTCGATCCGGTCGGCGAGCCGTTTGATCTCGGCTCGATGCAGCAACAACTTGCGGGAGCGTTCCGGCTCGTGGGCGCCGTAACCGATCGCGAACGAGTAGGGGGCGATGTGCACGCTCTCGAGCCACATCTCACCGTCGCGGACGCGCGCGTAACCATCGGCGAGTTGCACCTGCGCCTCGCGCAGGCTCTTCACCTCGCTGCCGAGCAGTTGGAGGCCCGCCTCGATCGTGTCGACGATCGAATAGTCGTGGCGGGCCCTCCGGTTGCTCGCGATGAGCTTCGTTCCGGGTGGGGACATGGTCGTGTCAGGCTACCGACGCCTCGGAGACCCCTTTGGATATGGTGCCCTCGTGCTCCGCATGAGTCGACAGGCCTTCGACGAGATCGTCGACCTCGCCGTGCGCGAGTACCCCCTCGAGGCCTGCGGGCTCATCGCCGGATCCGAGGGTGAGGACGGCGCATCCGCCCCCACCTTCCACGCCTGTCGTAACACCGCGGCCTCCGCCAAGCTCTACACCGTCGACCCGGCCGACCACCTCCGTGCCGAACGAGCCGCCGATGACGCCGACCTCGACATCATCGGTGTGGTGCACAGCCACACCCACACCGAGCCGTACCCGAGCGCGACCGACGTCGCCCAGGCCCCCGACCCGGGCTGGCACTACGTCATCGTGTCGTTGAAGCGCGACGCCCCAGAGATGCGCTCCTACCGCATCGTCGACGGGGTCATCTCCGAGGAGCGACTCGTCATCGAGTGATGTGGCGCACCGCCACCGGCGGGCGTTCCGAGGCCAGCGACGCGTCGGCCGACCAGCCGAGATAGATCATCCCGATGATCCGGACCCCGGGTTCGAAACCGCACAACTCAAGTGTGCGCGCCCCCTCGAGCACCGGCGCGGTCGACCAGAACGAGGCGAGGCCCTCGGCCGTCGCGCCGAGCAGCAGGTTCTGGATCCCGGCCGCGACCGCGTCGCGGTTCTCGTCGTGGAAGGTCGGATGGTCATCGGCGGCGCAGCCCACCACCAACACCGTCGGCGTGCGCGCGTACTTGGTGGCGACCTTGGCGAGTTTCGCCTCGTCGGTCGAGCCCGAGTCGATCAGGTCCTGACAGCAGGCCTCGCCGAGACGGAGACGTCCATCACCGCTGAACGCCGCGAACCGCCAGGGCCAGGTCCGCTTGTGGTTCGGCGCCCAGGTCGCCAGCTCGCAGAGGCGATCGATGACCTCGGCCGGCACCTCGCGGTCGCGATCGCACACCATCGAGGTACGGCGAGACCTGATCACCTCCGCCAGCACGGATCGCGTGTCGTCCACCGCGACATCTTCGCAGGGTCGGAGCGATCCGGTCTCGGTGGGATCGACATGGCACGATGCTCCCGTGTCGAGCCGCACAGAACCGCGCCCCGTGGCGGTGCTCGCCGTCACCGCCGCCGCGGTGCTGTTCGCCACCACCGGCACCGCCCGATCCCTCGGGCCTGACGGGGTCGACGCCTGGGCGGTCGGCACCTGGCGCATCCTCATCGGGTCCGTGGCGCTCTGGGCGCTGTCGCGCACCACACCTCGACCGAAGGCCGGTGATCGACTCGCCGCCCCCGG
>RGGX01000180.1 GCA_010024485.1 Actinomycetota bacterium
GTCGAGGAGTATCCCGAGGCCGGTCTGTTGCGACTTGTCGTCGCCGGCGGCATTCGGGTCCAGGTTCGCCCGAGCGGTACCGAGCCGAAGGTGAAGATCTACGGCGAGGGCGTCGGCATCGACCCGACATCCGCCGTGGAGGCGGTCATCGCCCTGCTCGCCTGAGTGGACGTCGACCCGGTCGCGTTCGGGTCGACTCAGTCGCCGGGGTCGCCGAAGAGCCGGTCGCCGGCATCGCCGAGACCCGGGACGATGAAGGCGTTCTCGTTGAGCCGTTCATCGACCGCGCCGACCACCAGGCGGAGCGGACCGCAACCCTCGCCGAGCCGGGCGATCCCCTCGGGGGCAGCGAGCACGCACACCACCTCGATCGGGCCCTCCGCTCCTCGGCCCCGCAGCAGGCCGATGGCGTGGGCGAGGGAACCGCCGGTGGCGAGCATCGGATCGAGGACGATGACCGGTCGCCCGGTCACCGAGGAGGGCAGTTTGTCGACATAGGCGACCGGCTGGAAACTCGCCTCGTCTCGTGCCACACCGATGAAGCCGACATCGGCCTGGGGGAGCAGCGCCTGGGCCGGCCCGAGCAGGCCCAATCCGGCTCGCAACACCGGGACCACCAGGGGTCGCTCGGCGAGTCGGTGCGCGGCGGTCTCCGTCAATGGGGTGGTGACCGTGCCCGCCACGGTCGGCAGGGTGCGGGTCGCCTCCGCCACCAGCAGGGTTCCGATGCGGTCGACGTGACGGCGGAACACCTCGTTGGTTGTCGACCCGTCGCGGATCACCGCGAGCGAGTCGGCGACCAGCGGATGGTCGAGGACGGTGACCTCGACCGAGTCGCCGCTCATGAGGCCCCCAGGTCGAGTTCGGTGCGGAGGAGTTCGTAGCCCGGCTTCACCACGCCGTTGATGATACGCAGACGCTCGGGGAAGGGGATGAAGGCGCTCTTCAGGGCGTTGACCGTCAACCACTCGAAGTCGTCGAGACCCCAGTCGAAGGCCTCGGCCAACTGGGAGAACTCACGGCTCATCGAGGTGTCGCTCATCAGACGGTTGTCGGTGTTGACGGTCACCCGGAACCGGAGCCGCCGCAACATGCCGATCGGATGTTCCCCGATCGAGGAGCACACCCCGGTGTTCACATTCGAGGTCGGACACAACTCGAGCGGAACGCGACGATCGCGCACGAAGGACGCGAGGCGACCGAGTTGCTCAGCGCCGGGCTCCCCGTCGATGTCGTCGACGATGCGGACCCCGTGGCCGAGGCGCGCCGCCCCGCAGTACTGGAGGGCCTCCCAGATGCTCGGCAGACCGAAGGCCTCGCCAGCGTGGATGGTCGAGTGGAAGTTCTCCCGTTGTACGTACTGGAAGGCGTCGAGATGCCGCGACGGCGGGTGTCCGGCTTCGGCGCCGGCGATGTCGAACCCGACGACACCGGCATCGCGCCACCTCACGGCGAGTTCGGCGATCTCGCGACTGTGGGCGGCGGTGCGCATCGCGCACAGGATTGTCCGCACCGTGAGTGGGGTACCGGCCGAGCCGGCCTCGAGACCGCGGACCACCGCGGCGACCACCTCGTCGAGGGTGAGTCCGGCTTCGCGATTCAGTTCCGGGGCGAAGCGAACCTCGGCGTAGACGACCCCGTCGGCGGCGAGATCCTCGGCGCACTCGCGCGCGACGCGCTCGAGGGCGTCGGCGTGCTGCATGACCGCGACCGTGTGGGCGAAGGTCTCCAGGTACAGCACGAGGTCATTGCGCTTGGCGCCCCGGTTGAACCACCGCGAGAGCTCGGCGACATCGGTGGTCGGCAGTGAGGCGTAGCCGTACTCGGAGGCGAGATCGATCACCGTCGCCGGGCGGAGACCACCGTCGAGATGATCGTGCAACAGCGCCTTCGGGGCCCGGGCGATGACCGCCGGGTCGATCACCGGTCGCTCCGGTCGAGTCGACGCAGGGGCAGGTCGTCGGGGCGCTGCAGCCAGTTCCAGGCCGGGTAGTCGGCCGCCGCCGAGATGCAGTGGAGGGTGTAGGCGTGACGGCTCCGCTCGGAGCGGTTCACGTCGCTCCAGTGGGGGAGACGACCGTCGAGTACGACGAGGGTGCCCGCCGGCACCTCGAGGGGCACGAGATCGTCGGGGGGTGTCGGCAGCGGCGTGGCGTCCAGCTCTTCGAACACGGTGCCCTCGGCATCGTCGCCGACGCGCTTGAAGAGTTGTCGCAGCGGTTCGCGATGGCCTCCGGGAGCGGCCCACATGCAGCCGTTGTCGACGGTGGCGTCCTCGAGGGCGAACCAGAACCCGGTCACCGAGAGTGGATCGGTGTACAGGAAGGTGCCGTCCTGGTGGCAGGCGACCTCCCCGCCGATCCCGGGCTGCTTGAAGATGTACATGCTCTGGAGGGCGAGGGCGTCCGCCATGCCGATGTCGCTCGCCACCGAGGCCAGATCGTCGGTGTAGGAGAACTCCTCGAACACCGGGTCGAGGTCGTGCTGGGCGTGACCGATCTTGTTGATGGCGAGTTCC
>RGGX01000019.1 GCA_010024485.1 Actinomycetota bacterium
CGCCGACGGCAACCGCATCATCGACAGCCACGGACGGGTCTCGCGCGTCACCACCGCCGGCTACGGACCCTCCATCGGCAAGCAGATCCTCATGGGCTACCTGCCGCGCGAGCTCTCGGCCCCGGGCACCGACCTGAAGGTCATGTACTTCAACGAGATCTACCCGATCAAGGTCGTCGGCACCGGCGGCCCCTTCGATCCCGACGACACCCGTCTCAAGGGCTGAGCCATGAGGATCCTCGTCTGCGTGAAGCGGGTTCCCGCACCCGGTTCCAAGATCAACATCACCGCCGACGGACAGCGGGTGGACGACACCAACCTCGGCCACACGACCAGCCCCCACGAGGAGTGCGCGGTCGAGGCCGCGAGCCAGCTCATCGAGGAGCACGGCGGCGAGTGGGACCCGCAGCGCACCGCTGCGGCGATCGCGGCCGCGGTCACCAGCCTCGAGGCCGAGGGCGGCCCCTTCGATCTGGTCCTCTTCGGCAACGAGTCGGCCGACTCGAGCGGTTTCCAGGTCGGAATCCGCGTCGCCCACGCTCTCGGACGCCCGATGGTCAACGGCGCGAAGGGGCTGCGGGTCGAGGGTGCCACCGCTCATGTCGAGCGCGAGGCCGATGCCGGGCGCGAGGCCTACGAACTCCCGATGCCCGCCGTGGTGGGCGTCAAGGAGGGCATCAACCTTCCCCGCTACCCCACCATGAAGGGTCGCCTGGCCTCGAAGAAGGCCGGCGTGGTCACCGTCGAGCCCGCCGGTGAGGCCGGCGGCCTCCAGATGGTGACGCTCAAGCCACCGCCGGAGCGCACCAACGAGACGGTGATCCTCGGCAACGGCCCCGAGGCCGCTGCCGCGGTGGTGGACGTGCTCGAGGAGATCGGAGTCCTGTGATGGAGGGAACGACGCTCGTCGTCATCGAACACGACCGCGGCGCGCTGGCCGAGGCCTCACTCGAGGCCCTCGCCGCCGCGCGAGGCCTCGGGACCCGCGTGGAGGCGGTCACCGTGGGCGCCGACGCCGACGGTCTCAACGACACCCTCGCCGCCCACGGGGTCAGCGTGCACCACCGAGCCCATCACGAGATGCTCAGCGACTACGCCCCCGAGGCGTGGGGCGAGGTGGTCGCCGGTCTGGTCCGATCCATCTCACCGCGGGTCGTGCTGGCCTGCGGAACCGATCGAGGGAACGAGGTGCTGGCGCAGGCCGCGGCGCGGCTCGACCTGCCCTTCGCCGCGAACTGCACCGATCTCTCCCCCGGCGACGCGCTCTCCATGACCCGTCTGCGGTGGGGTGGCTCTCTCCTCGAGGACGCCACCCTGAGCGCGCCGGTATGGATCGTGTCGGTCGCCCACCACCTCTTCGAGCCGTCGGAGGCACCGACGGAGTGCTCGACGGTGGACGTCGAGGCCGAGCTCGATCCGGCCCTCGCCCGCAGTCGCGTGACCGCCCGAGTCGAGCGCGAGGCCGGTGTGACACTGTCCTCGGCCCCGGTGGTCGTCGGCGGTGGCCGCGGTGTCGGCTCGCCGGAGGGTTTCGCCCCCCTCGCCGAACTCGCCGCCGAACTCGGCGGTGTCGTCGGGTGCTCGCGCGCCGTGACCAACAACGGGTGGCGGAGCCACACCGATCAAGTCGGCCAGACGGGAACGCGTATCGCCCCCGACGTCTACATCGCCTGCGGTATCAGCGGCGCCATCCAGCACTGGGTCGGCGCGATGGCCTCGAAGAACATCATCGCCATCAACACCGACCCCCAGGCGAACATGGTCACCAAGGCGGGCCACGCGGTGATCGGCGATCTCCACAAGGTGATCCCGGCGATCACCGAGGAGATCCGTCGCCGCCGGGCGAGCTGAGTCTCAGCCGAGCAACTGCTCGTGCCAGAGCCGCGTGTCGGCGACCGAGTTGAAGGTGAACGAGTGGATGGCCTCGATGTCCATCGCCTCGGCATGGGCGGCGATGTCAACCACCATGTCGGTCGGGTCGAACCCACCGGGTGACATCAACGCCATGACCGTCGAGCGGTTCTTCGACAGGTAACGGAGCGAGGCGCCGATACCGAGTCGCGTTCCGACGGTCATGAGCCGGGTCCGGTCGACGACCCCGGGAAGGCCCAACCGGATCGGCAGATGCACACCGGCGGCGCGCTCAGCCCGCAACCAGTCGAGGATCTTGGCGGTGTCGAAGCACATCTGCGTGGAGCACCAGCCACGCACCCCGGCGGTGTCGAGCACCTCCTGCTTGGCGAGGAGTTGCTCGCTGGCGACCGCGGCGTCGAACATGGCGTGGCCGTCGGGGTAGCCGGTCACACCGATGGCGGACATGCCGTGGTCGTGGGTGACCAGATCGCGAAGGAAGGCGAGCGCGCCCTCGTAGGGTCCGGCCGGCTCCGGGGCGTCACCGGCGACGATGAAGACCTCATCGGCGCCGGACGACTTCAGCCAGGCGGCCAGCTCGGCGGTGTGCTCAGGTCCCTCGACCAGACGGGCGGCGATATGGGGCACGGGGCGATGCCCGAGGGCGACCAGCCGGTCGGTGATCTCACGGGTGGCGGCGATCCCCTTCGCCGGGGAGCAGGTCACCGAGACGTTCGCCCCCGGCGGGAGGTCGTCGATGGCCTGCTCGACCGACTTCATCGGGATGAGCTCGTAGTGGAGTCCGGTGACGAGTCCGCGGACGGCGGGATCGTCGACCGCGGGGGCAACGCTGTCGCGGCCGCGACCCGGCAGCAGACGTCGGAGGGTGGTGATCATGTTCGGTCCTTCCTAGGCGAACTCGTCGGGGATCTCGGCTCGCCGACGCTCGACGAACTCGTTCAACTCCTCGGCGATCGCATCGTCGAGCGGAGGCGCCTCGTAGGAGGCGAGTTGTTCCTTCCAGATCCGGTTGGCGCGTTGGGCGGCGTCGAGGCCACCCTCCTCGGTCCACTGTTCGAAGCTCGAGTTGTCCGAGGTGGTCGAGCGGTAGAAGGCCGACTCGAAGTTCGCGAGGGTGTGGGCGGTGCCGAGGAAGTGGTTGCCGGGCTCGTTGTCGCGGATCGCGTCGAGCGCCTGCCCGTTCTCGGAGAGGTCGAGGCCCTGCACGAGTTTGTGCATGGCGCCGAGCTGATCGCAGTCGAGCACGAACTTCTCATAGCCGATGGCGAGCCCACCTTCGAGCCAGCCGGCGGCGTGGAGCGCGAAGTTCACCCCACCGAGCACCGTCGGCATCAGGGTCGCCATCGACTCGTAGGCGGCCTGGGCGTCGGGGAGCTTCGAGGCGCACAGCGACCCACCCGAGCGGAACGGGACGTTGAGGCGCCGGGCGAGCGCCGCCACGGTGTAGAGCACGATCGCGGGCTCAGGCGTTCCGAAGGTCGGCGCGCCGGTCTGCATCGACATCGACGACGCGAACGAGCCGAACACCACCGGCGCGCCCGGTCGCACCAGCTGGGCGAAGGTCATGCCGACGAGGGCCTCAGCGAGGGTCTGGGCCGCGACACCCGCCGGAGTGACGGGGGCCATCGCCCCCGAGAGGATGAACGGCGTGAAGATCGAGGCCTGGTTGTTCTCGGCGTAGACCTCGGCGGCCTCGAGCATCGTGGCATCCCACACCCGGGGCGAGGAGGCGTTGATGAGGCTCGTCATGACGGTCCGGTCCGCAAGGTCGCCGCCGAAGGCGATCCGCGCCATCTCGACCGAGTCGGCGGCGCGCGAGCCGGCCGTCACCGAACCCATGAACGGTTTGTCGCTGTAGCGCAGGTGGGCGTGGACCATGTCGAGGTGGCGCTTGGAGACCGGGACATCCACCGGTTCGCACACGGTGCCCCCCGAGTGGTGCAGATAGGGCGACATGTAGGCGAGCCGGACGAAGTTCTCGAAGTCAGCCAAGGTGGCGTACCGGCGGCCCGAGTCGAGGTCGTGGACGAACGGTGAGCCGTAGTTCGGGGCGAACACTGTCGCGTCGCCGCCGATCTGCACATTGCGCTCGGGGTTGCGACCGTGCTGGGTGTACACCGCTGGAGCGGTCGCGGTGACGATCGAGCGGCAGAGACCGCGCGGGAAGCGCACCCGGGAACCGTCGACCTCGGCCCCGGCGGCGCGGAACCGCTCGATGGCCGACGGGTAGTCGCGGATCTCCACTCCGACCTCTTCGAGGATGGTCTCGGCGTTGTGCTCGAGCAGTTCGAGCCCCTCGGTCGAGACGATGTCGAACGGGGTGAGCGAACGGGTGATGAACGCCGCCGCCCCGGTCGAGGCGCTCGCTCGGGCGGCCTTGCGGGCTGAGCGTCCTCCACCTCGTCGTCCGGTGCGTTCTGTCGGCGCTTCGCCCGTGCTGTCGTTCATGTCGGTATCGCTCATGCCGGTACTCCTCTCGATCTGCGTCGGCTGCGGCCCGCACCCGACGGGTCGGATGAAGCCGATGGTGGTGGAAGTTCGACCGAACCGGCGAGATGAGGTGTCGGATCGGTGCTGTGCGGGACACCCATGGCGGCCACGAAGAGCTCCTGGAACCGCCCCTCGGTGGCGGTCTCGATCTTCACGATCTCATTCGCGGTGTCCTCGAGCTCGGCTCGCATGGCTCTCGACAGGAGGGCTTGCACGGCTCCGGTTCCCGCGGCGTTGCCGACCGACCGGACCCGATCGACCGGACAGTCGGGGACGAGACCGAGCACCAGGGCCCGAAGCGGGTCGATGTGGGCGCCGAAGGCGCCGGCGAGCCGGACGTCGGTGATCTCGGGGCGACCGGCGTGCTCCACGAGGAGGTCGATGCCGGCGCGCAGCGCCGCTTTGGCGAGCTGGATCGCCCGGACATCGTTCTGGGTGATGGCGATCCGATGCCCCGTGGACTCGTGGAGGACGTAGCTGAACGTGCGGCCGTCGGCGACCACCCGCGGGGTCCGCTCGGCGAGCGAACCGTCGATCACCCCATTGGAGTCGATGACACCGGCGAGGTACATCTCGGCGATCGCGTCGATGACCCCCGAGCCGCAGATCCCGCTCGGACCCGACGGTCCGACCGCATCGGTGTACCCCTCCTGATCGGACCAGGCGTCGACACCGATGACCGCGAAGCGCGGTTCGAGGGAGTCACGGTCGATGCGCACCCGCTCGATCGACCCGTGCGTGGCCCGCTGGCCGCTGCTCAGCTGCGCGCCCTCGAAGGCCGGCCCGGTGGGACTGGAGGCCGCGAACACCCGCTCGCGGTCACCGAGGACGATCTCGGCGTTGGTGCCGATGTCGACGAGCAGTAGGACCTGTTCGGACCGATGCGGCCCCTCGGCGAGCACCGCCGCGGCCGTGTCGGCCCCGACATGACCGGCGATGCACGGTGCCGTGTAACAGCGCGCGTAGGGCAGGGTCAGGTCGAGGTCGCTGGCGCGGGTGAGCAGTGCCCGGTTGGTGGTGAGGGTGAACGGGGCCTGCCCGAGTGGAGTCGGGTCGAGTCCGAGCACGAGGTGGTGCATGATCGGGTTGCCGACCAGGACCACCTCGAGGACGTAATCGCGGAAACTCTGCACCTGGTCGACGAGTTCGCCGATCAGACCGTCGACGGCGGTCCGCACCGCCGAGGTGAGCTCGACCTCGCCGCCCGGGTTCATCATCACGTAGGACACGCGGCTCATGAGGTCCTCGCCGAAGCGGATCTGCGGGTTCATCCGGCCGGCGCTGGCGAGTACCTCACCGGTGGACAGGTCGCAGAGGTGCCCGGCGATGGTCGTCGATCCGATGTCGATGGCCACCCCGTAGAGGG
Source organism: Actinomycetota bacterium (assembly GCA_010024485.1). GTDB lineage: Bacteria > Actinomycetota > Acidimicrobiia > Acidimicrobiales > Ilumatobacteraceae > Casp-actino5. Next base: position 5,729 of record RGGX01000019.1, read on the forward strand.
CGTCGACGAAGCCGGGCCAGACCGCGACCACCTGGTCGTCCTCGTCGACGACGACCGTCACGGCACCCGAGCCCTGGTCGATCGCCGGCTGGAGCATGGGGAGGGCGCGCAGCGGGACGTGCGGGGCGGCGCGTCCGTGCTGATCGCGCACAGCGAGGCGGACCAGGTCGGCGAGGCTCCGGTCGTCGCCGAGTTCCGGCTTGGGCACCTCGACGAACCAGGCGGTGAAGGAGGGGTCGACGGTGAACGCCGGCAGGTCGAGGTCCTTGCGCACCACCTGTCGGTGCACCTGGCTCTCCGGCGGCACCTCGATGACGACGTCTCCGCAGACCCGGGCGGCGCACCCGAGGCGGCGACCGTCGACGAGCGGGCGCGCTCCGCGGTAGTCGGTCTCGATGGTCGCGCTCTCACCGAGGGCGTCGGAGGCGACATCGAGACTCCACTTGGCGTGCACACCCGGCGACATCTCCACCTGGCAACGACCGCAGATACCGCGGCCACCGCAGACGGTGTCGAGGTCGACGCCGAGCGTTCGAGCGGCGTCGAGGACCGTGGTGCCCTCGGGCACCGAGCCGTGGAGACCCGACGGCGTGAAGACGATCCGATGCTCACCCATGGATGTTCCGGCTCACTCCGAGCGCCGACGCCTCCGACCCTCTCGGGCTCCTCGGCTGCCCTCGGCCGAGGGGTCACGGTTCTCGCGGATCCATGCCGCGCAGTCGCGGTCGGTCCCCATGAGGACGTCGGCAGCCATGACCGCCGACTTCACCTCGGCGTGCATCGGGTTCATGATCGCGGAGGTCATCCCCGAGGCGATCGCCATCGAGAGGAAGGTCCCGGTGACCACATGACGGTTGGGCAGGCCGAAGCTGACGTTCGAGGCTCCACAGGTGGTGTTGACACCGAGCTCCTCGCGGAGCCGCCGCACGAGGGCGAAGGCCTGCCGGCCGGCGGTGCCCATCGCGCCGATCGGCATGACGAGGGGGTCGACGACGACGTCGGCGGCGGCGATGCCGTGGTCGGCGGCGCGCTCGACGATGCGTTTCGCGACCGCGAACCGCACATCGGGATCCTCCGAGATGCCGGTCTCGTCGTTGGAGATGGCGACCACGGCGGCGCCATGGCGGGCGACGAGGGGCAGCACCCGCTCCATGACCTCGTCCTCGCCGGTGACCGAGTTGACGAGCGCCTTGCCCTCATAGACGCCGAGGCCGGCCTCGAGCGCCTCGATGATCGACGAGTCGATGGACAGCGGCACGTCGGTGACGGACTGCACGAGCTGCACGGCCCGCGCGAGCAGGGCCGGCTCGTCGGCCAGCGGGATGCCGGCGTTGACGTCGAGCATGTGCGCGCCGGCGGCGACCTGGGCGAGGGCGTCGGCCTCGACCCGGGAGAAGTCACCGTTCTTCATCTCCTCGGCGAGGAGTTTGCGACCGGTCGGGTTGATCCGCTCACCGATCATCACGAAGGGCCGCTCGAAGCCGATGGCGACCTCCTTGGTCGCTGAGCTGATCACGGTGTCGGTCATGTTCCCTCCTCGGGGGTCTGGTCAGATTCGTCGTCGAGTTCCTCGAGCGCGAGCAACTCCGACTGGGGGATGTCCTCCTCGCCGAGATCGGCCTCGAAACCGCCGACGTAGGCGAGACGACCGAGATACTCCCGGGAGTAGGACGACTCCAGGCGGGCCGCCTCAGCCTCGGCAGCAGCGGCCGGATCGCCGTCGAGGGCGACGCTCACCCGCCGCCACTGCGAGACGTCCTCGTCAGCGGTGACGATGCCAGCCTTGCGCTTCGCGCGGTCGATCGCCCGCTGGAACTTGGCGGAGAGGGCCACCTGGTGGCGCTCGCGGCCGCGCTGGCCGTTGACCTGGGCGGGGATGTCACGCCACATGATGGTGACGACCTCTGCTCCCCCGCGCGGCATCTCAGACCCCGGCTCCGCTGAGCGCGACAGCCACAGCCTCGCGGAGGTGCTCGCGACCGGTCTCGACGACCTCGAGCGGCAGCGACAGCCGCTCAGCTGCGGACTCGGCGGCGCGACGTACCTCGGGGCTGCCGTCCTGGGTGAGCAGGACCACGCGGGTGTAGGCGGCGAAGTACATGTCGCGCAGTTCCGGGTGGCGGTCGAGTCCGAGACCGGCCCACACCAGCGCGTCGAAGTGGAGGGCGAGGAAGTCGGTCAGGAAGAACGAGCCGAGTTCAGCGGAGTGCAACCGGTCGAACTCGTCGGACCCGGTGAGGAACGAGTAGCAGTGCGCTCCCGGCAGTCGCTGCACCTCTCGGGGGGTCGTCTCGATCCACGAGTCGAGCAGTCCACCGGTGCCGCAGTCGGCGTAGCCGAGGAGCACCGGTCGGTCGAGCGGCTCCTCGCGGAGGCGCTCCTCGATGGCCGGGACGATCCCCTCGGGCCGGTTGTGGAGCGGAGCGGGGAGGTAGTCGACATCCACCCGCTCGTCGAGCTTGTCGGCCTCGAGCACCGCTCGCAGCTCGCGGGCGAGCGCCCCGCAGGCGAGCACGAGGGGACGGGTCATCTCACCGACGGTCCGGGAGGCTCGAGCGTGCCACGACGGGTGTCCACGAGCTTCTTCGCCATCTCGGCGGCCACGCCGGCGTCACGGCAGTAGGCGTCGGCGCCGATCGCCTCGCCGAACTCATCGTTGAGGGGCGCGCCGCCGACCATCACGATGTACCTCTCTCGCAGTCCCTGAGCCTCGAGGGTGTCGATCACGACCTTCATGTAGGGCATGGTGGTGGTGAGCAGGGCCGACATGCCGAGGATGTCCGGCTGGTGCGCCTCGAGCGCCTCGAGGTACTTGTCGACATCGCAGTTGATGCCGATGTCGACGACCTCGAAGCCGGCGCCCTCCATCATCATCGCGGTGAGGTTCTTGCCGATGTCGTGGATGTCACCCTTCACCGTGCCGATGACGATCTTGCCAATCGGCTCCACGCCGGTCTCGGCGAGGAGGGGACGCAGCACCTCCATACCCGCCTTCATGGCGTTGGCGGCGAGCAGCACCTCGGGCACGAAGAGGATGCCGTCGCGGAAGTCGATGCCGACGATGCGCATGCCCTCGACGAGCGCGTCGTTGAGCGCCTTCTCCGCCGACCATCCACGGTCGAGGAGGATGGTGGTGCCCTCGACGATCTCGTCACCGAGCCCGTCGTAGAGATCGTCGTGCATCTGGCTGACGAGATCCTCGTCGGACAGCGCGGCGAGATCGATGTCGTCGTTCTGCTCGGTCACGTGCACCTCCCGGGAACACGCTCAGAGGCCCCCGGAGGATGCCTTGCCCATGGGTTTCGGGATCCACATGACCCGGAGGTCGGATTCCGCTATACGGAACAAGTCCGTATGGTGAAAACCTATCACGCGCGACGACCGCCTGTGACATCGGTCAAGTCCGGTGTTCCGCCATGCGGAACCCGCAGTGCGCCGAGATGCGTCAGGGTTCGAGACTGCCGGCCACTCGCTTGGAGACCCTCGCCGCCGTGCGAACCACCGCTCTGGTGATCGCATCGCGCCGGTCCGGATCGGGGAAGCGATAGGCGGGCCCGTGCACGTGGATCGCGCCGATCACGGAGCCGGTCGGATCGAAGACCGGGGCGGCCACCGAGTTGATGCCCTCGGCCATCTCCTCCATGGTCCAGGCGAAGCCGTCGCGCCGCACCGACTCGAGTCGACGGATGATGGCGACGGGGTCGGTGATGGAGCGCTCGCACCAGGGCGAGAACGGGTCGGCGAGCATGGCCGCCTGCTCCTCGTCGGAGGAGAACGCCATGAGCACCAGGCCTGAGGAGACGACGTGGGCGTCGACGGTCTCCCCGGTCCAGTCGCGCAGCTGCACCTCCTGACCGGCGTTCACCTGGTCGAGGTAGTAGACGCCACGACCGTCGAGCACACCGACTCCGGCGTCCTCCTCGAGGAGGTCGACCAGGTCCTGCAGATGAGGCCGGCTGATCGAGACGATGTTGCGACCCGGAGCGGCCGCGGCGCTCAACTCGACGAGGGTCTCACCGAGTCCATAGGTGCTCGCGCTGTCGCTCTGCTCCACGGCGCCGATGTCGACCAGGGTCGACAGCAGCCGCGCGACGGTGCTCTTCGGGAGTTCGGTCCGCTCAGCGATCTCCGACACCCCGGCCGGCCCGACGGACAGGCTGCGGAGCACCGAGAACGCTCTCTGGACTGATTGAACTGCGGACATGGCCCTCCCTCACGGGCAACTGTTCCACAATGCGGAACAAATGCCAACCTGAGCGCGAAGAAAGTGACCGCCGTTCGTCGGCCCCGGTCAGAACGCGCCGAGCATGCGGGCGGCCTCGACCGTGTTCTCGAGGAGACACCCGATGGTCATCGGACCGGTCCCACCCGGCATCGGGGTGATGGCACCGGCGACCGACTGCACCCGGTCGAAGTCGACATCACCGACGATCCCGTCGGCGGTGCGAGACACGCCCACGTCGAGCACCGCGGCACCCGGTCGGACATGGTCCGGACCGATCATGTGGGCCTGCCCGGCGGCCGCGACGATGATGTCGGCCTCCCGGCACACCTCGATCAGGTCGGTGGTGCGCGAGTGCGCGAGGGTCACCGTGGCATCACAACCCTTGCGGCCGAGCAGGAGCACCTGCGGGAGACCAACGAGCGTCGACCTGCCGACCACGACCGCTCGGCGACCGGTGGTCTCGATGCCGTAGCGCTCGATGAGCCGCATGACGCCGAGCGGAGTGCACGGCACGTGGCCCGGCAGGTCGCGGACGAGTCGACCGAGCGACCGTTCGGTGAGCCCGTCGACATCCTTCTCGGGCGGGAGCATCGCGAGAACCGGCTCCGGGTCGAGATGCGCCGGGAGCGGCAACTGGACGAGGATGCCGTGCACCGACGGGTCGGCGACGAGCGCGGCGACCTGCTCCTCGACCTCGGCCTGGGTGGCGGTCTCGGGGAGCTCCACCCCACGCGACACCATGCCGGCCTCCTCGGCCTTGCGATGCTTCATACGAACGTAGATCTGGCTGGGCTTGTCGCTGCCGACCAGGACGGTCGCGAGGCAGACAGCCGGGGACCCGGCGGCCTCGATCTCGCCCCGGAGTCGGACGACCGTCTCGTCGCGCAGTCGGTTGCCGTCGAGGAGCACCGCCCCACCGGGGGTGTGCTCGACGATCCCGTCGCTCACGAGAGCCCCACGATCTGGCCGTCGTCGTCGATGTCGATGCGGGCCGCCGCCGGCGACGAGGCCAGACCCGGCATCGTGCTCATGTCGCCGCAGATCGGATAGACGAAGCCGGCCCCGACGCTCGCGCGGGCCTCGCGGACGGTGAGCGTGTGGCCGGTCGGGGCGCCCTTCAGGGTCGGGTCACCCGAGATCGACAGGTGGGTCTTGGCGATGCACACGGGCAGCGACCCGAACCCGTTGTCCTCGTAGTTCTGCAGTTGGCGACTCGCCGCCGCGGTGTAGTCGACCTGCGCCGCGCCGTAGATCGTCGTCGCGACCTTCTCGATCTTGGTCTTCAGCGGATCGGACTCCTCGTAGAGGAAACCGAAGTCGCTCTCCTCCTCGCAGGCCTCGATGACCGCCTCCGCCAACTCGACCGCGCCGGCACCGCCGTCGGCGAAATGGGTGCATACCGCGACCCGCGCCCCGAGCGACTCACCGAACTTCCGGATGGCCTCGTGCTCCGAGGCGTGGTCGGTCGGGAAGGCGTTGATCGCGATGACCGGGGTGACGCCGTGGGCCTTGACGTTCTCCACCTGCTTGCGGAGGTTCTCGGCGCCGGCCATCACGTCGTCGGGGTTCTCCGCGAGGAGATCCTCGGGCAGGGCCTTGCCGGCCACGATGCGGTACTTGCCGGAGTGCGCCTTGAGCGCGCGGACCGTGGCCACGAGCACCGCGGCGTCGGGGGTCAGACCCGAGGCGCGGCACTTGATGTTGAAGAACCGCTCGGCGCCCATGTCGGCGCCGAAGCCCGCCTCGGTGATGAGGTAGTCGCCGCCCCGGATGCCGATGAGGTCGCCGACGACGGAGGAGTTGCCGTGGGCGATGTTGCCGAAGGGACCGGCGTGGACGATGACCGGGGTGTTCTCGATGGTCTGGAGCAGGTTCGGCGCGAGGGCGTCGCGCATGATGACCGACATCGAGCCGGCAGCGCTCAGGTCATCGGCGGTGACCGGCCGGTTGTCGCGGGTGTACCCCACCACGATCCGACCGAGACGCGCGCGGAGGTCGTCGGCGGAGGTGGCGAGCGCGAGGATCGCCATGACCTCCGAGGCGGCGGTGATGTCGAAACCCGTCTGCCGCGTCACACCGTCCATCCGGCCGCCGAGACCGACGACGATGTTGCGGAGCGAGCGGTCGTTGACGTCGAGGACCCGGCGCCAGGTGATGTTGTTGAGGTCGAGACCGAGTTCGTTGCCGTGGTGCAGGTGGTTGTCGACCATGGCCGAGAGCAGGTTGTGAGCCGCGGTGACCGCGTGGAAGTCACCGGTGAGGTGGAGGTTCAGCAGCTCCATCGGGATGACCTGGCTGTATCCACCACCGGCCGCCCCTCCCTTGATGCCGAAGGTCGGACCCATCGACGGCTGACGCAGGGAGAGCACCGCGTTCTTGCCGACATGCGACATGGCCTGGCCGAGACCGACCGAGGTCGTGGTCTTGCCCTCACCGAGCGGGGTCGGGGTGATCGCGGTGACGACGACGTACTTGGCGCGGGGCCGGTCGGCGAGCTCGTCGATGGCATCGAGGCTGATCTTGGCGAGCTCGGTGCCGTAGGGGCGCAGCAGGTGCTCGCCGATCCCCATCTTGGCCGCCACCTCCGGCATCGGCTTCGGGTGGGCTGCTCGCGCGATGTCGAGGTCGGTCGGGAAACTCATCGTTGTTCACCCCATGATGTCGGTGTCGTTGTCGGCAGGATGTGACGGTCGAGACGTTGCGATCCCGCCTCGATGTGGCCGGCGCGGATTGTTGCACAGGTCACACGTGTTCCACAATACGGATTCATTCCAGAATGTGGAACGATACCCGGGATCTGAACTAGCCTGACCCCATGCCCAGGCACCGTCACCAGCCGCTCGACCGCCTCACCACGCCTCTCGTCCGTGAGAACGGCGTGCTCCGTCCCGCCTCCTGGGACGAGGCCCTCGATCGCGCCGCCGAGGGGTTCCGGCGCTCCGGGGGTGGCAGCGCCGCCGGCGTGTTCTCCTGCTCGAAGTCGACCAACGAGATGAACTTCATCGCGCAGAAGCTCGCCCGGGTCGCGCTCGGCACGAACAACATCGACTCCTGCAACCGAACTTGACACGCTCCCTCGGTGGTCGGTCTGGCCGCC
>RGGX01000181.1 GCA_010024485.1 Actinomycetota bacterium
GCTGGCGCCGGCACTGGAAGAATCGAGACACTGAGGGTCGAGGTGCCCGGGGTCGGACTGCCCTGAGATGTGCGGTCGCTACATCTCGACAACCACCCCGGAGCGCCTCGGCGAGATCTTCGACGCCTCGACGGTGTCGTTCGAGTTCTCACCCCGGTACAACCTCGCGCCGGGAGCACTGGCGCCGATCGTGTCCTCCAACGCGGACCAACGGGTGATCGAAGTTCACCGGTGGGGACTCGTGCCCCACTGGTCGAAGGACGACATCGGCACCCGGCTGTCCAACGCCCGCGGGGAGACGGTCGGGGAGAAACCCTCCTTCCGCGATGCGTTTCGACGGCACCGCGTCGTCGTTCCCATGGACGGCTTCTACGAGTGGGCGCCAGCGCACCCCGACGGACCACGGACGCGTGCGGGCCGGCCGGCGAAACGACCCCACCTCTTCAGCAGCGTCGACGGCGAGGTGCTCAACGTCGCCGGGATCGCCTCAATCTGGCGTCGGGGGGGAGGGGAGTTGCGCACGTTCGCGGTGGTCACCACCGAGGCGAACGCCACCATGGCGCCCATCCACGACCGCATGCCGGTGCTCCTCGGCCGTGACGGTGTCGACCGTTGGCTCGATCCGGATGAGCGACCTTTCGATCTGATCGCCCCGGCATCGCCAACGGCTCTCGTGGTTCGCGAGGTGTCCGTCGAAGTCAACGATGCCCGAAACGAGGGTGCGCACCTGCTCGAAGCAGTTCCGCCGGGCCCTGAGACCCTGTTCTGAGTTGTTCGGCGGATTCGCCGAGATCGGGGGCCCTCAGGCGACGATGGCCTGATAGACGAGTTGCTTCAACTGCGGGCGAATCGGATGAGTGCTCGATGGGAGCAGCTGGGTCAGGAACACGACCGAGAGCGACTCGGCGGGATCGATCCAGAACGCCGTCGACGCGGCCCCACCCCAGGCGATCTCACCCTCGGAGCAGGGGACCTTGTTCGCAGCCGCGTCGATCACGACGGAGAAGCCGAGGCCGAATCCGATGCCGTCGTAGGTGGTCTCGGAGAACAGCGGTCTGCCGTAGACCTCGAGGTCGACGTCGCCTGGGAGGTGGTTGCGAGCCATGTAGCCGACGGTGTGCCGCCCGAGAATCCGGGCGCCGTCTAACTCACCGCCGTTCAGCACCATCTGGCAGAACCGGAGATAGTCCTCGGCCGTCCCATAGAGACCACCACCGCCGGAGAAGACGACCGGTTGCTCAGGCCTGGCCAGCGACGCCGGTGCCGGGACCGCGGCACCCGTCGATACATCCGGAGTGAACAGCTCCGCGAGGCGGGCGCGCCGGTCATCGGAGAGGGTGAAGCAGGTGTCGACCATGTCGAGCGGCCCGAGGATCTCCTCGTGGAAGAACTCCTGGAGGGTTCGCCCTGACACCACCTCGACCACGCGCCCGAGCACATCGGTCGCGACCGAGTAGTTCCATTCGGTGCCCGGTTGGAACAGCAGGGGAAATGCGGCCCAGGCCTCGCAGCACTGTCCGAGGTCCATCCCCTCGGGGTACCTCCACTCGAAGCCCGCGCGGCGGTACATCGCATCGACCTCGTCCTGGTGCTGAAATCCGTAGGTGAGGCCCGCCGTGTGCGTGAGCAGGTGCCACACCAGCATCGGACGGTCCTGAGGAACGAGCTGAGGGGCATCGGCGGTGCCACCGACGAAGACCTGGGAGTCCGCGAAGGCCGGGATGTACCGAGACACCGGGTCCTTGAGGGCGAGCAGCCCGCGTTCGACGAGGATCATCGCCGCCACCGAGGTCAACGGCTTGGTCATCGAGTAGAGGCGCACGATCGTGTCGTCGACAAAGGGACGAGCCCGGGCGGCGTCGATGTGGCCGTAGGTCGCGGTGTGGGCCACGCGTCCATGGCGAGCGATGGCCATCTGCCAGCCCACCAGACGTCCGTCGTCGACGTATCGACGGAAGTGGGTCTCGAGGCGGCTGAGCCGGTCGGCGTCGAGGCCGACCTCGGCGGGTGTCGCGCGGGGGAGCGGACTGCTCATCCGACCTCGGTGCCGCGCCCGCTGGCCCGCAACGCCGAGCGGATCGCCTCGGCGTGCGACCCCAGTTCATCAGGGTCCACCGAGGACGCGGCGCGCGCGAAGTCAAGGTCGGCCATGGCATCAGCGGGAATCACGTGCAGATGCGTATGAGGAACCTCGAACCCCGCGATCACCAGACCGACGCGCTCGGTCCCGAACGCTGTCCGGCAGGCCTCGGCGATGAGGCCGGCGATCTCGAAGCAGTGGGCCCTGATGGCAGGGTCGAGATCGGTCCACTGGTCCACCTCAGCTCGGGGTACCACGAGACAGTGACCGGCTCGGGTCGGATTGATGCTCATGAACGCCACGCACACGTCGTCCCGCCAGACGAAGGTGCCCGGCAGTTCCCCGTCGATGATCCGTGTGAAGACGCTCGGCACGCTGTGAGCGTACGCTCCTGATGTGGAGCCTGAACG
>RGGX01000182.1 GCA_010024485.1 Actinomycetota bacterium
CGCACTACTGCTCCGATGTCGCCCGCACCATCCAGGCGCCGATCCTGCATGTCAACGGGGACGATCCCGAGGCCTGCGTGCGAGTGGCGCGACTCGCCTGGGAGTACCGCCAGACGTTCCACAAGGACGTCGTCATCGACATGGTCTGCTACCGGCGCCACGGGCACAACGAGGGCGACGATCCGAGCTACACCCAGCCGCTCATGTACAAGGCCATCGCCGAACGACGGAGCGTCCGCAAGCTCTACGTCGAGTCGCTCGTGCGTCGCGGGGAAATCGACGTCGATCAGGCCGAGCAGGCCCTCACCGACTTCGGTGGGAAGCTCCAGACAGCCCTCGACGCCACCCGAGCCCGGGCTCGCGACGAGTTCAAGGCGCCGAAGCCTCCGCAGCCCGTGGGAGTTCTCTCCCCGATCCCGACCGGGGTGGATCGCGCCGTTCTCGATCGGGTCGTCGACCAGCTCTCGGCCTACCCCGACGGTTTCACCGTGCATCCAAAACTGAGCAAGCAGTTCGAGCAGCGCGACGCCGTCTACCGCGACGAGGAGAGCGTCGACTGGGCCACCGCCGAGGCGCTCGCCGTCGGATCGCTCGTGCTCGAGGGCCACCCGGTCCGCCTCGCCGGTGAGGACTCCCGCCGAGGCACCTTCAGCCAGCGGCACGCCGCGCTGACCGACTACGAGACCGGAGAGGTCTGGGTCCCCCTCAACGAACTCGCTCCCGACACCCGGTTCTGGGTCTACGACTCGCTGCTCAGCGAGTACGCCGCGCTCGGATACGAGTACGGATACGCCCACGCCAACCCCGAGGCGCTCGTGATGTGGGAGGCCCAGTTCGGCGACTTCATCAACGGCGCGCAGATCATCATCGACCAGTACCTCGTCGCCGCCGAGGACAAGTGGGATCAGCAGAACTCGCTCGTCCTGCTCCTCCCGCACGGCTTCGAGGGTCAGGGACCCGAGCACTCCTCCGCCCGCCTCGAGCGGTTCCTCATCCTCGCGGCCGAGGACAACATCCAGATCTGCAACGCCACGACCGCAGCCCAGTACTTCCATCTCCTGCGCCGCCAGATCCACTCCGAGCGGCGGACCCCGCTCGTGATCTTCACGCCGAAGCAGGGTCTCCGCATGCGTCAGACCCGCTCGAGTGTCGCCGAGCTCACCGAGGGCTCGTTCCGCGAGGTCCTCGATGATCCGGGGGTGTTCGACCGCTCCAGCGTCCGCCGGGTGGTGTTCTGCTCCGGCAAGGTCGCCTGGGACGCGATGGCCGAGCGCGATCGCCGCGAGGCCCCGGTCGCCGTGGTCCGGGTGGAGCAGCTGTATCCGCTCCCCACCGAGCAGATGTACGCGATCCTCGAGTACTACCCCAACGCCCGCGAGATCGTCTGGCTCCAGGAGGAGCCGGAGAACATGGGCGCCTGGAAGTTCATCGAGCACCGGATCTGGAGGGTGAAGGAGCGCGGCTACGACCTCCGCCACGCGGCGCGCTTCGAGTCGGGTTCACCGGCCACCGGTTCCAAGACGGTCCACGACCAGGAACTGGTCGACCTCATGAACGAGACCTTCGAAGGCCTCTGACCGCCCTCCGGGCGCTCGCTCAGGTCAACTCCCGTCCGAGTACCGCGCCCAACTCAGCGAGGGCGCTCCCGGGGTCGACCACCTTGATGGTCGTCATGCCCATCGCCGCTGCCGGCTTCAGGTTGATGCCGAGGTCATCGAGGAACACGACCTCTTCGGGCTCGACTCCGGCGGTCGCACAGGCGATCTCGTAGAAGGCCCGCTCGGGTTTGCGCACGCCGACCCGGGACGACTCGATGATGTGGGCGAAACGGCTCATCGCGTCGTCGACATCGGGACGGTCACCCGTCGAACCCACGACGTTGTTCGTGAGGCAGGCGAGCAGGTAGCCCGCATCGCGCAGTCGGTCGAGGGCGGTGACCATCTCGGGGCGTACCGCCCCGTAGAGGCAGGAGAGGACATCGGACCCGGGGATGCGATGGCCGAGTCGCTCCGACTCCTCGGCGAAGAGCCGATCGAACTCGTCGGTGCCGACCTCGCGACGCTCGATCCTCGCCCAGGCGTTCGTGTCGGGCTCGACGGCGTTCACCGATCGGATGAAGTCGCGGGGGATCCCGTGGCGCTCCTCATATCGGTTGAAGGCCTCGAAGGGACTCGATGTGATCACCCCACCGAAGTCCCAGAAGACGGCGCGATGCTGACGTCGAGGTGTCGAACCCACGTCATCGGACTCTACGATGCCTTCGGCCGTTCACGCGCCGAGCCCGTCGCCCTGCTGAGGCGGACGACGGATGGACGTGACCGCCCGGAGGCCGAGTGCCCTCCGAACCACCCCACACGACCCGAGCGGGTCTGACACGAGGAACACATGCCGAACAGCGCAGGACCGGGCCACATCGTGGTCGACGGGTCCAACATCGCGACCGAGGGTCGCTCCATGCCGAGTCTCCAGCAGTTGAACGAGGCGGTGAC
>RGGX01000183.1 GCA_010024485.1 Actinomycetota bacterium
CTATGACACGGCTTATGTCGTCGCTGGGCTCATGTCGCTCGCGGGCGCGTTGTGCTTCGATGCCGAGGCCGTGCAGTTCCCACGAAGGAATCGAGAGGAGTCGCTCGGGTGTCGGCGGAAGGACGAGCGAGAGTGGCCCCGGTGCCGGCTCGCCGTAGTGCCGACACAGGAGGTTCCACTGTTTGAACGCCTGCAGCGCGGTGATTCGCTGCCCCAGGATGGCAGGCAGCAGTTCGTGGTACGGGGTGTCGGTTGCGGGCAGGTGCAGGGTGCCGAACGTACGCAGCGCCGTGTCGACCGCACGGTGATGGCTACGAACCACCGGTGCGTCAGTTGAGCGAGCCGTCAATCGGTGGTGTCGTCGTGACTCCAGCGGTCAAGTGGTTCATCGATGAGACCGACCTCGCGAGCGCGGCCCCGTGGCTCGGGCTCCTGTTCATGCTCGGCACGGTCATCCCGGGCTGGTTCATGGTCCGCCCCGATCCGGAGTCCTCGGGGTTCCATCCCGATGGTGAGCCGCGCGCCCTCGATGCCCCGGTCACGGTGTTGTCCGGCACCGACTACCTGACGGCTCGACGCTCACGGTTCTTCATCGCGGTGACGCTCGGGTATGTGCTCGCTCTCGGCGCCCAGGTCGGCGGCATCCAGCAACTGGTCCGATTGGCCGAGGAGCGCACCGACGCGGCGACCGCGGCCTTCGCCACACTGGCACTGGCGCTGACGTCCATCGTGGCTCGACTGGTCGGGGGACGGGTGTTCCCTCGCTTCCCGCTGGCGCGTGTGATCACGGTCCTCGCCGTGGCTCAGACGTTCGCGCTCGCCGCTATCGGGCTCTCGCACTCGGTGCTCGCCCTGTTCACCTCGATCGTTGTCTTCGGAGCGACCGTCGGGAACATCCTGATGCTCCAGCCGCTCCTCATCGCCGAGCGTTTCGGGGTGCGCGAGTATCCGCGGCTCTTCGCCCGCAGCCAGTTCATCGGCATCTTCGGCACCGCTGGGGGGCCCTGGTTGCTCGGATGGCTCTACGACCATGCCGGTGGCTATGACACGGCTTATGTCGTCGCTGGGCTCATGTCGCTCGCGGGCGCGTTGTGCTTCGCCATCGGTGGCCCGGCTGAGGATGATCGAGACCACGGGCGCGCCTCCGACGAGGCGATCGCCGACTGACTCAGCGCTGGGTGCCGACCTTGAGTTCCCGGAACGGCACGTTGGTGTCGACCGAGATGTCACGGGGCAGGCCGAGCACGCGGTCACCGATGATGTTGCGCTGGATCTCGTCGGTCCCGCCGGCGATGCCCGCCTGGAACGAGTTGAGCACGACGGACTGCATCATCTGGCCGAGTGCGTCACCGGGCTCCCAGGCCTGTGAGCCGGCACCAGCGATCTCCATCGCGATCTCGCGGAAGCGCCAGGAGATGATCGAGGAGTAGAGCTTGCCGAGCGACCCTCCCGGTCCGGGGGCCTTGCCGGCCTTCAGCTCCGCGCGGGTGCGCATGGCGACGAGCGACTTGGTGGTCTCCATGGCGTAGACCTTCATCAACTCGTCGCGCACCACCGGGTCGCCGATACGGCCCGTGGCCTTCGCAGCGCCGAGCAGCAGGTCGTACATGGGCTGGCTGATGGCGCCGGATCCCATCGACCCGATGGCCACGCGCTCGTACATGAGCATCGCGGTGGCCTGACGCCAGCCGTTGTTCATCTCGCCGAGCAGGTTGTCGGCGGGGATGCGGACATCGGTGAAGAAGACCTCGTTGAAGTGGCTGCCCCCGTCGATCTGGTGGATCGGACGGATCTCCACACCGGGGGCCTTGAGATCGACGATGAACATGGAGATACCGGCGTGTTTGGGCTGATCGGGGTCGGTACGGGCGACGATGACCCCGTAGTCGCTGTGATGGGCGAGGGTGGTCCAGACCTTCTGGCCGTTCAGTACCCACTCGTCGCCGTCACGGTCGGCGCGGGTCTGCAGGCTGGCGACGTCACTGCCGGCGCCGGGCTCGGAGAACATCTGGCACCAGACGGAGCGCGCCGCGATGTTGTCCGGCATGAAGCGGCTCTTCTGCTCGTCGGTCCCGAACTCGTTGAGCACGGGGAGGCACATCCCGTGGCTGATGACGAGCTCCCCGGTCATCGCCGGGAACTCCTGGGCGACCTGGCGGTAGATCCGCTCGTGCTCGAGTGTGAGACCGGCGCCCCCATAGGCGGTGTCGTAGGTGAGACCGGCGAGGCCGGCCTCGGCGAGGGCGGCCTGGAAGGCTCGCGCGGCCGCGAGATCGCGGCGAGCCCCGGGCTTAGCGTGCTCGCTTAGGAACTCGCGGCACCGCTCGCGAAAGGCCTCAGCGTCGGCGGTGGTCAAGCTGGCGGTGTCCGACATGGTTCCTCCGGGGTCGAGCGTGCTCAAACGCTGTCACAGGTGGCGCTCTGAGTGCGAA
>RGGX01000184.1 GCA_010024485.1 Actinomycetota bacterium
CGGCCTGGAGCTCACCGTTCTGGAACGGGCCGGTCGATTCGATCCCGAGCAGCGATTCGGTGCCGCCGACCTCGGGCGAGCGCTCGTGCAAGCCGCAGGGTCGTTGCCTCGTCCGACAGCTCCTCCTGTGGTGTTCGTCGATGCCACCGGAGACATCACCCGTCCCACCATCGAGCCGGCGCCGACCCCCGATCTGTCACAACCGACCGAATTCGCCGGAGTCGTGGCCGAACAGACGTGGCCGTCGGTGACGGGTGGCGACATGGTCTCGAGACGCGAGACCGCCGACGATGTTCCGGTCGATCCCCCCATTCAGATCGCCCAGCCCCGAGTCGGAAGATGGGTGATCGCGGCGATCGTGGTACTCGCTGTCGTGGTGGGTGGCTTCTTCGTGTATCGCAGCGTGAGCGACGGTGCCGAGCGCGTCCCGAGTCTCGTCGGACTCGACGAAGGCGAGGCCACCAATGCCGTGACCGAATACGGATGGCGTGTCGAGACCACCGAAGAATTCGACGACGTCGTCGCCGTGGGCAAGGTGGTACGCACCGAGCCCGAATCCGGATCGTCGTTGTCTCGTGACGGGGTCCTCGTTCTCGTACTGTCGAGCGGACCTCCTCCGGTTCCGCTTCCCGACATCGTCGGAGTCGCGGCTGACGAAGCGGTCAACCGACTGGTCGCTCTCGGTCTCGACGTTCGACGGCAGGATGGCTACAGCGAGGACGTTCCGCTCGGTTCGGTCGCACGTTGGGAAGTGGCGAGTCAGCCGAATCTGGTCGCCGGCGCCGAGGTCGATCCGTCACGGCGGCTGACCCGAGCGGTGGCGGTCAACCTCCACCACCTGATGGCCTACAAGGACGAGTACGAGGTGGCGGATCTCATCGTGGATGGTGGCGGGGACGTCGAGGTCGATGAGATCGGTGATGGACGCGGAGTTCGCTACCGGATGTTGCACCCCCCGGTGCTCGCCGCGATGGGCGTCTCGCGCAAACTTCGCCTCGGGCCGGGGTGGATGGCGGTGTTCCGGCTGCTCCGACGGCTCAAGTTCTTGAGAGGAACGCCGTTCGACCCGTTTGGCCACACCGAGATGCGACGACTCGAGCGCCGCGCGATCGCGGTCTACCTCGATGTCGTCGATTCCTTGCTCGCTCGTGTCACCGATGAGGTGGGGAACTACGACCATCTCGTTGAACTGGCGGAGGTACCGAGCGGTGTCCGTGGTTACGAGAGCCTGAAGCTCGAACGCCTCGCCGAGATGTTCCGACGGTTCGACTCCGTGGCCTGACTCAGTTGACGCCTTGGCGAAGCATCCCGTCAGGAACCTACGACAACGCCGAGAACCAGGGAGCCACCTCCGGGGGAGCTACGGGGCGTTGCTCACCCGGAGTGGATCATCGAGGGCGATGACGACCGGTTCGAGGTCATATGGGCTTGGCTCGCTGTAGCGCACCCCTGGGAACGGCTCCGGGCCGGGACCTCCTGGGTTGTAGAGCGGGAGATAGTCGCCGCTCGATGGCACCTCGACGTGGGTGATCGAGCGTGCGGCGGCATCGTCACCTTCCAGGATGATGTCGATCTGGTTGTCGACGTCCTCGGCGTAGCAGTCGTCGTAGACGACACCGTCTCCGAGCGGCTGGCCGAGGTCCGCGAGACCAAGGACTCGAAGCGTGCCCCCGGCGACCTCGTAGTCGACACCGACCTCGGAGAGCAGAACGGTCGAACCGTCCTCTGCGGTCGCATGCACCCGGAAGTGGCGTTCGTAGGCGTCAGGGGTGAGCCCAGTGATCCCGGTGGGCGTGAAGCCACCCGAGGTGAGCATGCGCAAGCGGAAGTCACCTCCGCCGTAGAGCGCGAACTCGTCGTTGGGCAACAGCTGCTGTTCGAAGAGAGCCGCACCGCCTTCGCCGGCCGGCGCATCGCCGACATGGTTGAGCTTGGCCCCGACGAGTTGCGGCCCGGTGCCGTAGCCCGTGGCGCCCTCACCTTCCCAGGTGAGTCCGACGCCGCTCTCTTCGCCATCGGGCCCAAGGAAGCGCAGCGGGGTGCCGTCGTCCACGATCTCGAGCTTGGCCGGGTAGACCGCGTCGGCCTCTCCGGGCGCACCTCGGTTGCCGAAGTCGCCGAAGACGACCACCGTGTTTCGCTCGTTGAGCTCCCAGTTCGGCACGAGGCCGGCGGAGTTCGGCACGACCTGGTCGCCGTTGGTCAGGGTGAACAGGAAGTCCTCCGGATGCACCGTCGAACCGAGCACGGGCCAGGTGAACACCACTGGGAGACCGTCGTCGTAGTCGGGCGAGTCGCCGGCCGTGCCTCGGTAGAAGGCGTCGACCCCGGCCGCTGTTGCCCCGCTGACGATCGGGTTGTCGGCGCACTCGGGCAGGTAGTAAGAGCCTCCGGCGGCTCGGACGGTCTCGAGGTCCGTATCGGGGAGGC
>RGGX01000185.1 GCA_010024485.1 Actinomycetota bacterium
CACGTGGTCAGCGGGCTCTACGACGTGACCGGTGGCGGGGTGGCCCTCGGTGCCCGGCTCGAGGAGATCTTCGCCGAGGTGACCCAGGCGATCGCCGATGGGGCGAGGGTGATCGTCCTCTCGGACCGGAACGCCGACGTCGCCCGCGCGCCGATCCCGTCACTGCTGTTGACCGCGGCGGTGCACCACGAACTCGTTCGCACCCGTCAGCGCACCATGGTCGGGCTGGTGGTCGAGGCCGGGGATGCGCGCGAGGTGCACCACATGGCCTTGTTGATCGGATACGGGGCGGGCGCCATCAACCCCTATCTCGCCTTCGAGTCGATCGAGGACATGATCAACGCCGGTCTGCACGGGCTCGACGGCGTGGACCCCCAGGTCGCGCTCCGCAACTACATCAAGGCCTGCGGCAAGGGGGTGCTGAAGGTCATGTCAAAGATGGGTGTGTCGACCGTGGCTTCGTACACGGGAGCGCAGATCTTCGAGGCGATCGGTCTCGCCGATGACCTTGTCGAGCGCTACTTCACCGGCACCGTCAGCCGGCTCGGAGGGGTCGGCCTCGAGCAGATCGCCACGGCCATCCACATGCGCCACTCGCTCGCCAACCCCAAGCGGCCCGAGGAACGGGCGCACCGCCGACTCGAGGTCGGTGGTGAGTACCAGTGGCGCCGTGAGGGGGAGCACCACCTCTTCAACCCGGAGACCGTGTATCGACTCCAGCACGCCACGAGGTCGAAGCGGTACGACATCTTCAAGCAGTACACGTCCCTCGTCGACGAGCAGTCGGATCGGCTGGCGACCCTTCGCGGTCTGCTGCGGTTCGCTGACGACCGTGTGGCCGTGCCGATCGAGGAGGTCGAGCCGGCCTCGGAGATCCTGAAGCGATTCTCGACCGGGGCGATGTCGTACGGATCGATCTCGGCGGAGGCGCACGAGACCCTCGCCGTGGCGATGAACTCCATCGGAGCGAAATCGAACACCGGAGAAGGCGGGGAGGACGCCGAGCGCCTGCACGACCCGACCAGACGGTCGGCCATCAAGCAGGTGGCCTCGGGCCGCTTCGGCGTCACCGCCGAGTACCTCACGAACTCCGACGACATCCAGATCAAGATGGCCCAGGGCGCCAAGCCGGGTGAGGGCGGTCAGCTGCCGGGTCACAAGGTGTACCCCTGGATCGCGGCGACCCGGCACTCGACCCCAGGGGTCGGCCTCATCAGTCCGCCGCCCCACCACGACATCTACTCGATCGAGGATCTCAAGCAGCTCATCCACGACCTGAAGAACTCGAACCCCTCCGCCAGGGTCCATGTGAAGCTCGTAGCGGAGATGGGGGTCGGCACGGTCGCTGCCGGAGTGTCCAAGGCGAAGGCCGATGTGGTGCTCATCAGCGGACACGACGGCGGCACAGGCGCGTCCCCGCTGACCTCGCTGAAGCACGCGGGCGGTCCGTGGGAGCTCGGCCTGGCCGAGACCCAGCAGACGCTGGTGATGAACGGTCTGCGCGATCGGATCGTGGTGCAGACCGATGGACAGCTGAAGACCGGCCGCGACGTGGTGATCGCCGCGCTGCTCGGTGCCGAGGAGTTCGGTTTCGCCACGGCACCTCTCGTCGTCTCGGGTTGCGTCATGATGCGCGTCTGCCATCTCGACACCTGTCCGGTCGGTATCGCCACACAGAATCCGGAGCTGAGGAGCAGGTTCTCGGGGCGGCCGGAGTTCGTCGTCAACTTCTTCGAGTTCATCGCCGAGGAGGTCCGGGAGCTCATGGCGCAGCTCGGCTTCCGGACCATGGACGAGATGATCGGTCACGTCGAGGCCCTCGACACCCGGCCGGCGGTCGATCACTGGAAGGCGGCCGGTCTCGACATCTCGCCGATCCTCGCGATCGCGGACAACCGCTATGAGCAGGCGCTCCACTGCACCCGAGGCCAGGACCACGGTCTCGAGGAGGCGCTCGACCTCGAACTGATCGCCGAGGCCCAGCCAGCCATCACCGAGGGTGTGCCGGTGCGGATCGAACGGGAGATCCGGAACGTGAACCGGACCGTGGGAACACTCCTCGGTCACGAGGTGACGAAGGCATGGCGAGGCGAGGGCTTGGACGATGACACCATCCGGGTGCGCTTCACCGGCTCGGCCGGACAGAGTTTCGGCGCATTCGTGCCGCGAGGCATCACACTCCTCCTCGAGGGCGATGCCAACGACTACGTCGGCAAGGGACTTTCGGGCGGACGGCTCGTCATCCGCCCGCCGGAGGGTTCGACGTTCGTCGCCGAGGAACAGGTCATCGCGGGCAACGTGATCGGCTACGGGGCAACCTCGGGTGAGTTGTTCATCAGGGGTCGCGTCGGCGAGCGGTTCTGCGTTCGGAACTCGGGCGCTCTCGCTGTCGTCGAGGGGATCGGTGACCACGGCTGCGAGTACATGAC
>RGGX01000186.1 GCA_010024485.1 Actinomycetota bacterium
CGACCGGTACTGGGTGCCGATGTCGTTGCCCTGCCGGTTGAGGGTGGTCGGATCGTGGTTCTCCCAGAAGGATCCGAGCAGCGTCTCGATGTCGACGGCGCTCGGGTCGTAGACGACCTGCACCGTCTCGGTGTGCCCGGTCAGCGAGGTGCAGGTCTCCTCGTAGGTGGGGTTGCGCGTCCATCCGCCCATGTAGCCGACCGCGGTGGAGTGCACCCCGGGGGTCTGCCAGTAGATGCGCTCCGCGCCCCAGAAGCAGCCCATCGCCACATGGATGACCTCGTGACCCTCGGGCCACGGGCCGACGAGCGGGGTGCCGAGCACCACATGGGTGGGATCGAAGGCGAGTGCCTCGTCCCGCCCGGGGAGCGCCTCGGCTTCGGTCACCATCTCGGTCTTGCGTCGTGAGAACACGTGATCACCCTAGGGCCGGCCCGGGCCGCGGTCGATCTGAGCCCGACTCCGGGTCGCGGGCGGTTGTGGACGGGCCTGCGCGCTGGCAGGGTTGCGCCCCGTGAGCGACGCCCCCTCCCCCGTTGCGATGCCCGATGGCGTGTCGATCCGCTCGATGTCCGCGAGCGATCTCGGCTGGGCGCACGTCCTCAACGAGGCGAACGTGCCGGCGGTCGGCACCGAGACCTCGGACGAGTTCGCCCACCTGCTCGATGTCGCCTCGGTCGCCCTGGTCGCTGAGTGCGAGGGCGCTCCGGCCGGCTTCTGCATCGTCATGTCGGCTGGAGCCGACTACGGCAGCGTGAACTACCTCTGGTTCTCAGCCCGCTTCGACGAGTTCCTCTACCTCGACCGGGTCGCCATCGATGAGCGGCACCGTCGTCGCGGGGTGGGTCGAGCCCTCTACGCCGAGGTGGAGCGACTGGGGCTCGTGGTCCGTCCCGATGCCACCGAGTTCTGCCTCGAGGTGAACATCGAGCCGCGCAACGACGCCTCCCTCGACTTCCACTCGGCGCTCGGGTTCCGAGAGGTCGGACAGCAGTCGACCCCGTACGGCACGCGGGTCTCGCTCATGTCGCGGTCGCTCCTCGCCGGCTGACATCTCGCCGGTCGTCGCTGCGGCGCGACCGCCCGCACGGTCACCCGCGCCGTCGTCTGCACGCCTTCAGCGACGGTCCGACAGGAACCGGTAGTGCCCGCGGATCGACTCGAGTCGTTCGCTCGACACTTCAGCGCTGATGGTCCGCTCCCCGTCACCGGCTTCAGCGAGCACCTCGCCGAACGGGTCGATGATGAGTGAGTCGCCGCAGTGCTCGAGCCCGGTGCCGTCGGCTCCGACGCGGTTCACGCCCATGACGTAGGCCTGGTTCTCGATGGCCCGCGCCCGGAGCAGGGTCATCCAGTGCTCGCGGCGTTTCGCCGGCCAGTTCGCGGGCACGAGGAACAGATCGGTGTCGTTCGCCAACTGCCAGAACTCGTCCGCGAAACGGAGGTCGTAGCAGACGAACATCGACACCCGGAGACCCGCCATCTCGACGGTGACGAGATCGGTGCCAGCGCGCACGTGGTGCTGCTCACCGGAGTGGGTGAAGGGATGCACCTTCCGGTAGCGGTGCACGGTGCCGTCGGGCCCGGCCAGCACGAACGAGTTCGAGGGTCGCGCGTCATCGGCGTCGTTGTCGGCGCGCACCTCCGGGCAGGTGCCACCCACCCAGATGCCGTGGAGGGCGGCCTGCTCGGTGAGGAACGTCGCCGATGGTCCGTCCTCGGGTTCGGTCTCGAATCCGGGCACATGGAAACCGAAGCCGGTCGAGAAGGTCTCGGTGAGGAGCGCGAGCCCCGCTCCGGCCTCCACGGCTTCGGCAATGCGCGGGGCGAGTCGGGCGAAGTTGGCCTCCCGGTCACCCCAGACGATGTCGTGCTGGATACCGGCAACAGTGATCGCGGCGGACCGCTCGCTCATGCGAGCACCTCCTTGAGTCGGCCGAGCCGCTCGACGGCCTCGTCGATCACCTCGGGGCGTTTGCAGCAGGCAAAGCGGACCAGGTTCCGTCCTCGGGCTGGGTCGACGTAGAAGACCTGGTTCGGCACGGCGACCACGCCGATCAGGTGCGGCAGCTGCTCGCAGAGCGCCATGCCGTCACCGTCGGGGCGCACCGGGGTGATGTCGACGGTCGTGAAGTAGGTGGCCTCGCTCGGGTAGACGGTGAACCCGGCCTCCCCGAGCCCGAGGGCCAGGGCGTCACGAGCGTTCTGCAGACGCTCGGCGAGACCGGCGAAGTAGTCGTCGCCGAGGCGCAGCCCGACTGCGATCGCCGGTTGGAAGGGCGCCCCGTTCACATACGTCAGGAACTGCTTGGCCTTCATGGCTGCCCGCACCAGCGGCTGCGGCCCGCAGATCCAGCCGATCTTCCATCCGGTGGTGCTGAACGTCTTGCCGCCGCTCGAGATGGTCAGCG
>RGGX01000187.1 GCA_010024485.1 Actinomycetota bacterium
GAGCGACACCGTGCCAACCGACAGCGTCTCACCTGCCTCAAGGAACACCGTCTCGGAGTCGATCGGCGCCGCTGCTCCAATCGGCAAGAAATACGAGACGATGTAAGTCTCGGGAGCGCTGATACCCACCACCTCAAAGGTGCCATCAGCACCGGTCACCACCACCGCGACCGTCTCGGGATAATCCTCGAGGCGCGACACCAGCACCCCGACATCGGCGGTCGCCACCCCGAACCGAGTCACCGTGCCGGTGATTCGCGCCTGTGGCTCGAGGGCCACCGTCGCCACCGTCAGCGCCTGACCGGCCGCCAGATCGATCAGGATGGTCTGCGGCGTGGACCCGACCCGGCTGAACGTGAGCGTGTACGCCCCTGCCGGAAGCGCGTCGAACTGGAAACGCCCGGCCGGCGTATTCGCGGTCAGCGTGCTCTTCGTCACCGCCGAGCTCGACAGCACCACACTCACTCCGCTGATCTCGTCACCGCCGGTCTCAATGACCGTGCCTGACACCGACGCACGGGCCGCGGCAAGCGTGACATCAACTTCGCGTCGGTCCGCGCCCGCCCCACTCGTGAGGTCAACGGAGAGGGCCTGGGTCTGCAGGCCATCGCCCACGAAACGCACCGTGTACACACCCGGAACCGGCAAACCGCTGAGATACCAGGAGCCAACGTCACCGACGCTCAGCGTCCGGGTGAACACCGACCCGGTCGAGCCGACCGCCGTCACCGTTACACCACCGATGCCGTCGCCCGAGGTGTCGGTGACGGTGCCAGCGATTGAACCGGTCGAGGAGTTCAAGACAATGCGCAGATCGTCGATCCGCTGGGCTTCAGCCAGTTCGACCGTGACCGACTGCGGTTCGTAGCCCTCGGGCTCGGCGGACACGGTGAAGGTGGCCGGAGTGGTCAGCTCACGTATCTCGAACGAGCCGGCCGCGTCACCGCTCAAGGTGCGGGTCGAGATAATCGACAGTCCATCGGAGGCGATCACATCCACTCCGGGGATCGGCTCACCGAAGGCATCCACCACCGTTCCCGAGATACGACCGTCTCCGCGGCGGAGGAGCACCTCAATCGTGGTCGTCGCCTCGCCCGGACCGAGATCGAGCGACAGGACCTCGGTCGCGAAGCCTGACTTGGTGACCACCAACTGATACGCCGACGGTGTCGGAAGGTCGCCAAGTGAGAATGACCCAGTCGCGTCCAGTTCGGTGGTCGCCACGATCGACGCGCTGTCGGCGACGTCCGTCCCGCTGAAGGCGCCAGCGGGGATCTGCACCGAGACGATCGCGCCCTCGACGTTGTCGCCGAACACCCGACCCGAGACCAGCCCTGGTTGTCCGGCGAGGGCCATGTCGACGGCATCTGAGGACGAACCTTCGCCGAGTTCGATTGGGAACGCGTCGGCGATGGTCGCCCCGTCCGGGTACCACAGGTCTCCGAAACCAGCCGCGGTGAACCGCAGTCGGTACACGCCGGAGGCAAGCGAGCCGAACCCGTACGCCCCATCGGGTGTCGTGACCGTCGAGGCGACCGGCACGAGGGCGCTGGTCGAGTCCTCGTAGATCTCGACCGTCGCGCCGTCGATTCCTCCGCCGGTCGTCGAGGTGACCCGTCCGCTGATCGACGCCGGCTCGGGACGGGCGCCGATCGGCCCGTCCGCACCGAGACTCTGCTTCAGCAACGCGGCATTCGCCTCCGAGAGTTCGGCGACACTCGCGAACGAGGCGTTGATGACGAGCGCGAACATGGTGACCGCGAGCAGCAGGCCGGCGATCGACACCGCCCGCCTCGAGAAGCGCGGACGCTGGATGAACGCGACGGATGCGAGGGCCAGAGCATCGGGCTCCGCGGGCGGTCGCGGTCGCTTTGGTGGCACATGGGCAGCCACCTCGACCGTTCGCACCAACGGCATGCCAAACCAGGGCCGCGGCCCAGATGCGTCGATCTGGATCGTGCCGCGCCCACCCGGAGGGAGCGTCACCGAGGAGGGGCTATAGCGCGCGGTGACCAAGCGTTCCGGGTCGCTGACCGACACACCCGCCTCAACGCTGATGTTCCCGGTGTTGACGACCGTCGCAATGAAGGTTGTCGACCCCCCGGAGGTCGACGTCGACGGGTCAACCCGCACCTCGAGCGCGGCTGACGAGGGCGCGACAACATCGAACTCCGCCACGACATCGGCGACCGAGGTCGCACCCGGTTCACTGATCCGCACTGAGGCACGGTGCTCTCCTGAGGGATGACCCGCGGGAAGCGACACGATGATGGTCGCCGACCCACGCTCGTCAGGGAAGAGTTGGAGGACCTCCCCGACGATGGAGAAGTGATCGGGGTCGAGACCGAGCACATCGACTTGGAACATCCGGATCGTCTCGGAGGTATTGGTGACCTCAACG
>RGGX01000188.1 GCA_010024485.1 Actinomycetota bacterium
ACGTGGAGCGATCCCCGGCGGCGACACGGAGCAGTGCCGGGGCATGCTCGGGGCCGAGGGGCACCAGGGTGACGTGACGTCCGGCCAGAGTGACTCGTTCGAACGCGGGTCGCGCGATCATCGAGGGCTTCGCAGTCGGAGCGCCCGTCGGAGGATGTCGACCGCGACGATCCCTCGCACCGTCCACGCGAGCGTCCTGACCAGGTTCGCATCCATGAGTCGCCCGTGGATCGCGGCGTCGAAGCCATCGGCGAGATCGGCATGAGCGGGAGCCGACCAGAACCCGCTGATGACGAGCACGATCGCCATGGCGACCGCTCCAAGGAGAGCCGAGCGGCGGATGCCCCGATCGGCGGCCAAGAGCAGTGCGGCGGCGCTGGCTCCCTCCAGCAACCACGGAAGGAGCAGCAGACGGCCGATCCTCTCCACGTGCGACGCCTGGAAACCGATGTAGGCGTCGGCACCGACCTCAGCGAAGAGGGGGTAGTGCACCGTGTGGATCGTCCAGATCAGTCCCACCATGAACCAGGTGGCGGCAAGATGCACGATGGCCACCGTCGACAGCGTGAAGCGACCGAGACCGAGCGCGCCCGCTGCCCGGAACGGCCCGGTCGTGATCCACGGCGATGCCGGCGTCGTTGTGCCCATCGGCCGTGACGCTAGCCACCGGTATAGGTTCGTCGCGTGCGCGAGTCGGTCTCCCTCCGCGTGGCCACCGGCCGGTTCTCCGTGTGCCGGCTTGCGCCGGACACCGATGTCGCTCAGGGTGACGGCGCGTTCTGGTCCGTCACCCGGACGCCCGATGAGTTGTCCGTGGTCTGCGAGACCGGGCGCGAGCCGCCGGGAGCGACAACGGTCGGACCATGGGCGCTGATGTCCGTCGTCGGGCCGCTCGACTTCTCGCTGGTCGGCATCCTCGAGTCGCTCCTCGTGCCGCTCGCTGCCGAGGGGGTGTCGGTGTTCACCGTGTCGACCTTCGACACCGACCATGTGCTGGTGCGCGACGAGGACCTCGACGCCACGGTCTCAGCGTTGCGTGCAGCCGGTCACGCGGTCGGCTGACGGCGGCTCCTCGCCCGAACCGCCGCCTCGACATGGGAGATGGTCAGCCCACAGCACCCTCCGAGCGCTGTCGCTCCACGACCGATCCAGTCGACGAAGTGCTCCTCGAGGTCCTCGGGGGAGATCACCTCCTGGAACTGCCAGCTCGGCATCTTGAAGAAGCCGCTGTCGGGGTAGGCGGCGACAGGGAGTGGGCTGGCTGCTCGGATCTCGTCGATCGCGTCGCCGACGACGTGTGACTGGGTGTGCATCACCCCGACGGCATCCACCCCTGACTCCGGGATCATGCTGAGCAGTTCGCTCAGCGTGATGTCCTCGAACGGGTGGAAGGCGACCACCCGTCCGTCCTCGGCCCGTCGGGCGCTCATGTCGAACCAGACCGGGAGTCCGGTGTCGAGCGCGGCCTGCAGGGCGATACGCGCGCGGGTCGGCTCGTACATCATCTCGAGCAGGATCAGCTCCGCGCCGGCGGAGCGCAGCACACCGGCGAGCTCACCGAAGGCGTCGGCCAGTTCGTCGTCTCCCGGAACGGCGTTCGGGTCGAACCGGTCGGTCCCCTCTGAGACGGGCACCATGTGCGAGAGCGAGCCAGCGACCACGACCTCAGATGCCATCGCGTGACCGTCACGGGCTGCCAGAGCGGCGTCGACCGCGATGGTGTTGATCTCGGCGACGCGGTCGCCGAGATCGGCCCCCGACAGCATGAGTCGCGAGGAGGCGAAGGTGTTCGCGGTGATGATGCGGGCGCCGGCGTCGATGTAGTCGCTGTGGATCTCGGCCAGCAGCGCGGCGTTGTCCCTCGAGGCCGCCCCGCACCACGAGTGCGGATCCATCTCGGCCCCCCGCCGCTCGAGTTCGGTTCCGGTGGCTCCGTCCAGGATCTCGACCTGTCCAGATCGCATGGCGTCGATGATCGACGTGTAGGCGTTGCTCGATGTCACGCGGCGAGGCTAGGGCCTCTGGCCACCCGGGGAGCGGACTCCTCGGTCGATGCGTGCGAGGATCTGGTGATGATCCGCCCATTCACTCTCGATCCCTTCCAGGCCGAGGTCCCCGAGGCCGATCTCGAGCATCTCCGCGCTCGACTGGCCGGCGCCCGCTGGCCGGAACGGGAGACGGTCGATGACTGGTCGCAGGGCGTGCCGCTCGACTATCTCCGCGAGGTCGCCGAGTACTGGCGCACGGCCCACGACTGGCGTCGCGCCGAGCGCGACCTCAACTCCCTCGATCAGTTCGTGACCGATATCGAGGGTCATTCGATCCACTTCATCCATGCCCGCTCACCCCATGCGGAGGCGTTGCCGATCGTCATCACGCACGGGTGGCCGGGATCGGTC
>RGGX01000189.1 GCA_010024485.1 Actinomycetota bacterium
CGGCCGTCGGGGAGCCGCCGCATGTCGGTCATGAGGGTGTGGCGGTGGACCCGAGCCCCGAGGGCGCGGGCCGCCTTCACCATCGCGGCGGTCGCCATCGACGGATCGTTCCAACCGTCGTGCGGTGTGTGGAATCCGAGACGGACATCGCTGACATCCATGCACGGCCAGAAGTCGAGGATCTGCTCCGGGGGGATCAGGTGGCTCTCCACGCCGTTGAGTTCGAGCATCCCCTGCACGTAGCGGAACCAGTCCTCCTGATGCTCGTCGAGAGCGAGCCGGATCGCACCGGTGGCGTGCCAGCCGGCGTACTCGCCGGTCTCCTCCTCGAGTCGCTGGTAGAGCTCGGGGGCGATCTGGTGACACTTGGCCATGTTCAGGCTGCCGATGAAGTGCGGGATGAGACCGGCCGCGTGCCAGGTGGAACCCGAGGAGAGCTCCCCCTTCTCGATCAGGACGACATCGGTCCAACCCTCGTGACACAGGTGGTAGAGCAGTCCCGCTCCCATCGCCCCGCCGCCGACGATGACGACCTGCGCTTCCTCTGTCCATTCGGCCATGGGATCACATCCTCACTCTGGTGTTGCGTGGGTCGTAGAACGACCGTATGGAGGTCGCGGCCGGCACACGGACGGTCGCCACCTCGATCTCGAAATGTCCCGCGTCGAGCCACTCCTGGGTGACGCCCTCGCCGCTGTCGTCCTCTCGGACGAGATAACCCATGGCGAGGCAGGCGCCCTCGGCGTAGCTCCACATGCCGCTGCTGGTACGCCCGACGAGTTCTCCGTTCCGATAGATCGGCTCATCGTGGTGTAGGAGCCGGTCCGGGTCGTCGAGTCGGAACTGGATCAGACGCTTGGTGCGCGGCAGTTCACGCTGGGCGAGCAGTGCCTCGCGACCTCGGAATCCACCGTCCTTGTCCCAGGCGACCGCGAAGCCGAGGCCCGCCTCGAGAGGGGTGTCCTCGTCGGTGATGTCGTGCCCCCAGTGCCGGTAGCCCGATTCGAGCCGGAGGGTGTTCAGCGCGTGGTAGCCGGCGTGGAGGAGACCGTGGTCGGCGCCCGCGTCCACGAGGGCGTCGTGGAGGGTGAGCGCGTCGTCTCGGCTGACGTAGAGCTCCCAGCCGAGTTCGCCGACGTAGGTGAGCCGCAGGGCGAGTACCGAGACCCCGGCGATCTCGATGCGCTGTCCGGTGCCGAAGGGGAAGGCCTCGTTGGACAGGTCAGCATCGGTCAGCTGGGCCAGGACGTCCCGGCTGCCGGGTCCCATCAGACCGAGCATGGGGAGGTCATTGGTGACGTCGGTGACGGTGACATCGCGGTCCCGGCAGGCCCGGCGGAGCAGGGCCATGTCGCGGGTGGCTGCGGCTGCGGCCGTGACCACCATGAACCGGTCATCGTCGAGTCGGGTGACGGTCAGGTCGGACTCGATGCCACCGCGGTCGTTCAGCCACTGGGTGTAGACCGCCTTGCCGATCGGGGCGTCGATCTGGTTCGCGCTGATCCAGTTCAGCACCGCGAGGGCCTCGGGGCCCTCGACGTACCACTTCGCGAAGGATGACTGATCGAAGAGTCCGACCCGGTTGCGGACCGCCTCGCACTCGCGGCCCGATGCCGCGAACCAGTTCTGTTTGCCCCACGAGTACTCGTACTCGGGTCGCTCCCCGCCGGTCGCGAACCAGTTCGGCCGCTCCCACCCGGCGACCTCGCCGAACACCGCGCCGGCCTCGGTGTAGCGGTCGTGGAAGGGCGACATCCGCACGTTCCGCGCGCTCTCGTACTGGCGGAACGGCCAGTGCATGGCGTAGAGGAGGCCGAGGCTCTCGGAGATCCGCGCGTCGAGGTAGGCGGGTTCGGACTGGAACGGCATCGTCCGTCGGATGTCGACCGCGCTCAGGTCCATCGGCGGGTGCCCGTCGACGATCCAGTCCGCGAGCACCCACCCCACTCCGCCGGCCGACTGGATGCCGACCGAGTTGAAGCCGGCGGCGATGAAGCACCCGTCGACCTCGTTGCTCTCACCGAGGTGGTACACGCCGTCGGGTGTGAATGCCTCCGGGCCGTTGAAGAAGAGTTGGAGACCGACCTCGCCGAGGGCGGGCATGCGGTGGATCGCGCGCTCGAAGATCGGCCCGACGTGGTCCCAGTCCTCCGGGAGGGTGCCGAAGCAGAAGTCGCGCGGGACACCGTCCAGATTCCAGATCTTCCCGCGGGGCTCGAAGAAGCCGGCCATGATCTTGCCGGTCTCCTCCTTGAAGTAGGTGTAGTTGCCCGGGTCGCGGACCGTGGGCATCCCGCGCTCCACACCCTCGATCGGCTCGGTGACGATGTAGAAGTGCTCGCAGGCCTGGAGCGGGACGCGGACACCGGCGGTCTCAGCGAGTTGGCGGGTC
>RGGX01000190.1 GCA_010024485.1 Actinomycetota bacterium
GCTTGGCGCGCGTCTCGATGACCGGATCGAACTTCGCGTCGGAGGCGAGGAGTTCGAGGCGACCCGAGTCCTCAGTGCGCTGACGGCCTCCGACGACGGAGAGCACCTCGATCCCGTCGAGACCCTGTTCGACCTCGACGCGCAGGGTCGATCCGACCGCTGCGTCCGCCGGGAGGACGCCGGCGGACACGGTGCCCTTCGGCTCCCGGGCACCGGCGGCTCTCCAGGTCCAGGACCCATCGGACTGGGAACTCGTCAACTCGATGTCGATCCGGCGGGACATGGGGCGCAACGGTATCGTCGCCGCATGCCGATCTACGCCCTTGCCGGCACCGAGCCCTCGATCGATTCGAGCGCCTACATCCATCCGGACGCGGTGATCATCGGCGATGTGCGTATCGGCGCTGAGTCGTCGGTCTGGCCGGGTGCCGTGCTGCGCGGCGACGACGGGTACATCTCGATCGGCGCTCGAACCAGCATCCAGGACAACTCCGTCCTGCACACCACCCCTGTCGACCCCACGGTCGTCGGCGATGACTGCGTCATCGGGCACATCGTCCATCTCGAGGGATGCGAGGTCGAGGACGGCGCCATGGTCGGCAACGGCGCCATGGTGCTCCATCGTTCAGTGGTCGGATTGGGGGCGATCGTCGCCGCGAATTCGGTCGTCCTCTACGACGTGCACGTGCCCCCCGGTGCTCTGGCGGTCGGTTCCCCAGCCACCGTCAAGGAGGGCAGGGCCCGATCCGAGCTGATCTCCCTCGCAGCCGAGTCGTATCGCCTCCGCGCCGACCGGTTCCACCGTGAGCTACGACGGCTCGACTGACGGCGCCGGGGCGCAGACCGTCTGGGAGATCGCGGTCTCCGTCGGAGAGGATCAACTGGAACTCACCTCGGACCTCCTCTGGTCCCTCGGCGCCACAGCGTTGGAGGAGCGGCCCGCCTCCCCTGGAGCGGCGCTGGTGGTCACGATGTCCGACCGGGCGGCAGCCGAGCACTTCCTGGGATCGCTCCTCGCTCCGACCACCGGGGTCGACCCCTCCACGGTGAACCTGGAGCGACGAGAGTTCGTGGCGAGCCAGTCCTGGCGGGATCACGCCCGCTGGCACCGGATCGCACCCGATCTGCTCGTCGGGCCGTCCTGGTTGGAGGCTCCGGTGCCCGGTGACGCCATCGCGATCGAACCGGCTGGATCCTTCGGCCTCGGTGACCACCCGACGAGCGGGATCTCCCTCGCTGAGACCCGCGCCCTCGTTCGGCCGGGTGATCGGGTGATCGATCTCGGGGCGGGCAGTGGGGTGCTCTCGATCGCGGCCGTCCTTCGAGGTGCCGTGGAGGTCTGCGCCATCGACATCTCGCCCGAGGCCGTGGCCGCGGCGCGGCTCAACATCAAGATGGCTGGTTGCGCCGATCGGGTCACGACGATCCTCGACGGCACCGGAGCGGCAGCGGTCGCCGCCTTCGACGGTTCCGCTGACCTGCTCGTGGCCAACATCCTCGCGCCGGAGTTGGTCGCTCTCGCCGGTCCGATCGACGCCGCCGTCGCGCCCTCGGGCCGACTGGTCCTCTCCGGGTTCCCCGAGGCCCGGATCCCGTTCGTGAACGCGGCCTTCCCCGACTGGGTGGAATCGCGGCGTCGGATCCGTGGGAACTGGTGCGCCCTGGTCCTCAGACGCCGCTGACGGCGTCGACCTCCGCCCGTGATGGAATGGAGGGAACCGCTCCGGCTCGCGTGGTCGCGAGCGCTCCGGCGGCGCATCCGCGTGTCGCGGCGGTGACGAGGTCGAGACCCTCGGAGAGCCCCGCCGCCAGGTAGCCGGTGAAGGTGTCGCCCGCGCCGGTGGTGTCGACGGCGTCGACGGTGAGCGAATCGACCTGCGTCACCCGGCCTTCGGTGTGCACCCGGGCGCCGCGCTCCCCGAGGGTGACGACGACGGCTCCGACCCCGCTGGCGAGCAGGGCATCCACCCCGCCGAGCAGGTCGACCTCATGCTCGTTGGGAACGATGACGTCGACCACGGCGAGGAGTTCGGGTGGCAGGGGAGTGGCCGGTGCCGGGTTGAGAACGGTGGTCGCGCCGGCATCGCGGGCGGCGACGAATGAGGAGGTCACCACCTCGATCGGTACCTCGAGCTGCGCCACCAGCACATCGTTGTCGATCGCTGAGGCGGTCGGGCACAGGGTGTTCGCCCCGGGAACCACGACGATCGAGTTCTCGCCGCTCGCCGAGACCACGATGAGCGCCCGGCCGGTGGGTCGATCCACGGTGACGACCCCGCTGGTCTCGATTCCGGCACCGTCGGCCACGCCGAGCAGGACGTCACCCGCGGAGTCAGCGCCCACCGCGGCGACGAACCGGGTCGTGGCGCCGGCGCGCGCCGA
>RGGX01000020.1 GCA_010024485.1 Actinomycetota bacterium
GGCGATGACCGGATGCGGTGAACGCGACCCCGGGCACCACGACCAGGTCGATCGTCGCCGGGTCGGGTTCCTCCTCGGGCACGACGACGGTGAGGCCGAGGCTCCGGCAGTGTTCAGCGAAGCGATGGAGATCGACTTCGCCGTTGACAGCGTCGTAGACCATCACGGTGCCGGTGGCCGGTGTGTGGCCTTCGAGTAGGCGACAGATCACGTTGGATCGGTTGCGCTGGTCGGGTAGGCCGCGACGGAGTTGTCGGTAGTGGGAGCGCAGTTCCGCCTTGGTGCCGGCCACGTCCGAACCCTACGACTCGCTGGGATCGCCGCCTAGTGTCAGGTGGGTGAGCGATATCGATCCGAAAGAGTTCCGCAACGTCCTCGGCCATTTCCCGACCGGGGTGACCGTGGTGACCGGCATGGATGGCGACACACCGGTCGGGTTGACCATCGGGTCGTTCACCTCGGTGTCGCTCGACCCGCCGATGGTTGGGTTCTTGCCGACCACGAACTCGTCGTCGTGGGCGGCGATGTCCGCGTCGGGGCGGTTCTGCGTGAATGTGCTCGGCGACACCCAAGGTGATGTGTGCTGGACGTTCGCGAAGTCGGGCAACGAAGACGAACGGTTCTCGAATCTCGCTTGGCATGCCAGCCCGCTCGGCTCCCCGGTGATCGACGGTTCGTTGGCGTGGATCGATTGCGAGGTGGAGAGCGTCACCGAGATGGGTGACCACTACTTCGTGCTCGGCCGGGTCGCGTCGCTCGCCGCTGGC
Source organism: Actinomycetota bacterium (assembly GCA_010024485.1). GTDB lineage: Bacteria > Actinomycetota > Acidimicrobiia > Acidimicrobiales > Ilumatobacteraceae > Casp-actino5. The sequence continues at coordinate 768 of RGGX01000020.1, forward strand.
GACGGTGGTCCGCTGCTGTTCTTCAAGGGCAGCCTCGGCGGCTTCTCCCCCGCGTGAAACGCCTCGCGCTCTCGGTCATCGCCGATGTGGCGGTGATCATTGCCTTCGTTGCGATCGGCCGCGAGGAGCACAACTCGGGCAACAGCATCGCTGGCGTACTCGAGACCGCAGCACCGTTCTTGATCGCGCTCGCGATCGGCTGGCTGGCCACCCGGGCCTGGCAGAACCCGACCGGTGTCGGCCGTGGCCTCGGCATCTGGCTGGTGACGATTCTCGCCGGCATGAACCTTCGCCACTACGTCTTCGACGACGGCACCGCGACCGCGTTCATCATCGTCGCGAGCGCGTTCACGCTCGCGGGATTGGCCGGTTGGCGGCTGGCCGCTGGGCGATTGACATCTTCCTTGTAAGGGAAGAGGCAGCGCCGAACTCCAACCGGTTCATACCGGATTCGTGATCGCACCCTTCTCAGCGCCCTGAGCGAGACGCGCGTACTTGCCGAGCACACCAGTGGTGTAGCGAGGCGGGTTGGGCTGCCAGCCCTCACGGCGCTTCGCCATCTCGGCCTCGTCGACCAGCACGTCAAGGGTGAGCGACGGGACGTCGATCTTGATGACGTCCCCATCGCGAACGAACGCGATCGGGCCACCATCAACGGCCTCAGGAGCGACATGGCCGATGCAGAACCCCCAGGTGCCACCAGAGAACCGTCCGTCGGTGATGAGCGCGCAATCGGCGCCACGGCCGGCTCCCTTCAACGCACCGGTGATGGCGAGCATCTCTCGCATACCGGGGCCACCCTTCGGGCCCTCGTAGCGGATCACAATGACCGTGCCGGGCTGGATCTCACCGGCCAGCACCGCCGCCATCGCACCGTCCTCACCATCAAAGACTCGGGCCGGACCTTCGAAGGAGCGCTGCTCCTTGGTCAACCCGGCCACCTTCACCACCGAACCCGACGGGGCGAGCGACCCGGTCAACACGTTCAAGCCACCTTCAGCGTTGATCGGCGACGAGATCGGATACACCACCGTGCCATCCGGCGCCGGCGGGTCGACCTCGGCGAGGTTCTCGGCCATGGTCTTACCGGTCACCGTCACCTCGTCGCCATGAAGCAGGCCTTCCTCAAGGAGGTGCTTCAACACGACCGGCACCCCACCGACACGATGCAGATCGGTCATGTGGAACTTGCCGCCCGGCTTCATGTCGGCGAAATGCGGCACCTTGGCGGCGAGCCGGTTGAAATCGGCGAGATCGAGGTCCACCCCGGCCTCATTGGCGATCGCCAACAGGTGCAACACCGCGTTCGTCGACCCACCGAGCGCGTTCGACAGCGCGATCGCGTTCTCAAAGGCGCCCTTGGTGAGAATGTCGTGAGGACGAAGACCGGTCTGCAGCATCGCGATCACCGCTTCACCGGCCCGACGAGCATCGATCTCGCGCTGGCCGTCCACGGCGGGTGGTGACGCTGAACCCGGCAGGCTGAGACCGAGCGCCTCACCGATCGACGACATCGTGTTGGCCGTGAACATGCCACCACAGGCCCCCTCACCCGGGCAGGCATGCGACTCGATCTCGTGGAGCTCATCCTCGGTGATGGTGCCCGCCGCGCACGCGCCGATCGCTTCGAACACGCTGGTGATGTCGAGGGCCTTGCCGTTCAGATTCCCCGGGAGTGTTGAGCCGTTGTAGACGAACACGCCCGGCAGGTCGAGCCGCGCGATCGCCATCATCATCCCCGGCATCGACTTGTCGCAGCCACCGAGGGCCACCACACCATCGAGCCGCTCAGCGTGCACCACCGTTTCCACCGAGTCGCAGATCACCTCACGGCTCACCAACGAGGCCCGCATGCCCTCATGGCCCATCGAGATGCCATCGGACACCGTGATGGTGCCGAACTCGAGTGCCACGCCGCCAGCGGAGGTCACACCGTCTTTCGCGGCCGCCGCGAGACGCTTGAGCGACATGTTGCACGGCGTGATCTCATTCCACGACGACGCGATGCCGACCTGCGACTTGCTCCAGTCGTCATCGGTCAGGCCAACCGCGCGCAACATGGCGCGCGCCGCCGCCTTCTGAATGCCGTCGGTGACGTCACGCGACCGCGGCTTGATGTCGACAGAGGTGTCCCGGGTGTCAGCCATGCACCGAACGCTAGTGGGCGACCGGTGTAGCCGGGTCTGCCGACGGCAGAAGCGACCGCGGATCCGACGAGCCGCCGTCGACCCGGTCGGGTGTCGCCGTCAGCACACCGCGTCGGTGGGACGAGGCACGGACAGGCCGAACAGCGGCCTCACCTTCAACCCCACCCAGGTGCCGACCAGCGCGAACACCGCCCACACCCAGCCATGCAGACTGCCGGAGGCAATACCGGAGAAGTAGGCGCCGATGTTGCAACCGAAGGCGAACGCCGCGCCGTAACCCATCAACGCGCCACCGATCAACCCTGCGGCGATCTGACGGCCGGGGACCTTGCGCACGAGGGCGAACGACCCCGCCGACGCCGACGCGGCCAGCGCGCCGATGATGATCCCGACGTTCAAGACCGTGGTCGTGTCGGTCAGGAGTCCGGTGTCGAGACCGGCGCGTCCGTCCCAGTAGGCCCACGAGGCCACGTCGACGCCGACCCCGTCGAGCACCTTGGAGGCCCACAACCTGAACGCCGAGGTGACCCCCCAGGGACGACCCGACACCGCGAGCACGAGGACGTTCAGAGCGCCAAGCAGCACCGCCCCCACCCAGATCGGCCATGCCCCACGGAGGAAACGAGCCGCGCCCACCGCCACCGGCGGGGTGTCGAGCGCCGGCGGCCGACGGCGGCGGATCACCAACTCAGCGGCGACCGCGATCAGACCGAGCAGGGCGACCAGCACCACCGTCCCCGAGACCGTCCCGATGTCGGCCGTGAAGCTGAAGGGGTCAGCGAGCTTCACGAACCCGGCGCCATCACCGGACCAGAAGCCGGCGTTCGCAACACCGATCCCTGATCCCGCGACGAACCCCGTCAAGGTCACGAGGACACCGATGTGGCCCGAACCCGTCGCGTAGAGCGTTCCCGATGCGCAGGACCCACCGAGTTGCATCCCGAGCCCGAAGAGGAACGAACCAATCAGCAGCCCGAGCGTGATCGGCGCCACATATCCGCGAGGTTCGGTGTCGAACAGTCCGCTGCCGTTGGCGATCAACACGGTGAAACCGATGACCGCGATCACCAACATCAGCATGTGCGCTTGGAGGGCGCGCCCCTGGCCGACAGCGACCAGCTGTCGCCACGCCGAGGTGAAGCCGAACCGGGAGTGGAACAACGTGACACCCAAGGCCAGGCCGAGCAGGGCCTTGACGACCGTCGACGAACCCTGATCGGTGGCGGCGAGCACCACCAGGAACACGGCGAGCACCCCGCCGACGAGTGTGGCGCGGCTCTGCGCAGGAGGCATCCGGCTCGGGGGATCGTCCCCAACGTTCGGTGGTGCGATCGGCGCAGTGGTGGTCATCGAGATTCCTCCCCGGAAACAAACATCATAAACATGATCATATTAGTCATGTATTGAGCCCGATCCAACCCCCGGCGCATGCAACAGCAAGACAACGACGACCCGTCAGAGATCAGGACCGCGAGCGGCCGAACCCGAAGAGCTGCTGGGCGACCTTGCGCATCTGGATCTCCTCGGACCCCTCGGTGATGCGGTAGCGGCGGTGATGTCGATAGATGTGCTCGAAAGGCATATGACGGCTATAGCCCACTCCCCCGCAGGTCTGCATGGCCCGATCCGCGGCATCACAGGCGAACTGGTTCGCCCGGTAGTTACACATCGCCACCTGATGGGTGACCTCCAGATGATGTTGCTGATCGAGCCGCCAAGCCGTCTCGCGGATCAACTGGCGCAACATCGCCGCCTCGGTGTGCAACTCGACCAACGGAAACTGGATGCCCTGATTCACCGCCAACGGCTTGCCCCAGGTGACCCGCTCATTGGCGTAGCGCACCGCCTCATCAACACAGAACTGACCGGCCCCGAGCGACGACGCCGCCTGGCGGATCCGGTTCTCATGCACGAAATGCTGCGCGAGATAGAGCCCCTGGCCGACCTCGCCGAACACCGCTTCTGGGCCGACCCGCACATCGGTCAGTGTCACCTCGGCGTGATCGGTCGGCATGTTGAACGTCCACCAGAAGAACTCAACCGAGAACCCGTCGGCATCGGTCGGCACCAAGAACGCGGTGATGCCGTTCGGTGTGCCCGGCTCACCGGAGGTGCGGGCGAAGATGATGTCGTGCGTCGCGTGATGCAGACCTGAGTTCCACCGCTTCGCCCCGTTGATGACCCAACCGTCACCGTCAGCCACCGCGCGGGTCTCCATATAGGTCGCGTCACTGCCGTGCTCCGGTTCGGTGAGGCCGAACGCCAAACGACGCGAACCGTCGAGGAACCCGGGCATCCACTCGGCGATCTGCTCGGGTGTGCCGAAATCGCGCATCATCAACACCGTCGGGAAGTTGCCGACAATCGACGACTCGTTCTGCAGATCGTTGTGCAAGCCGAGACCACGCCGGGCGAGATGCTCACGAATGATCGCCATCTCGAGATTCGAGGCGTCATGGCCGCCGAACTCAGCCGGGAGCGCCCAGCGCAACCACCCGGCGACATCCGCGCGACGACGCATCTCAGCGAGCAACGCCTCCCACTCGGCCCGGGGCACTCCGTCGTTGTCGAAATCGGTGCGGGCCCACTCACGCCGATGATCGAAGAACCGCATGTTGTCGTCGGCGTGCTGTAACGGGAGGATCTCGGCCTCGATGAACGCGTCGAGGCCATTCAGCGTCGCCTGGATGTCAGCGGGGATGTCGAAGTCCATCACCGAACGCTAGATGCCGCGTTGGGCACCATCGGCAGCGGCCGCTCAGCCGCGACGGGCGTCGAGGATCGCCGACACGGCTTTGCCGTCGGCTTGACCTTTCGAGGCCTTCATGATGTGGCCGACGATCGCGCCCATCGCCTTGGCCTCACCGGCGCAGAACTTCACCCAAGCGTCGGGCTGAGCGGCGATCGCGTCATCGACCATCGACTCGAGCTCGGAGGTGTCCATCGCCTCGAACCCCTTCGCCGCCGCCAACGCGCGAGCATCCCCACCACCGGCCGCCACGATCTCCGCCAGCAACGTCTTCGCCTGGGTTGACGTCACCTCGCCGGCGACCTCCATCTGGGTCAACACCGCCAGATCCTCCGCCGGCACCCGCGGCGAGGCCGGCTCATCAGCGAAGGCCTCCTTCACCGCGATCAACGCCCGAGCCGCGTCACCGCCAGCCGCCACCACGGCATGGACGTAGTCGTCCTGGCCGCGATCGACCACCGTCGACACCGCCTCAGCATCAGGTGCCTGACCGGTCGCCTCGGCCAGACACGCCCGACGCGCCGACGGCAACGGCGGCATCGAGGCCCGCACCTCCGCGATCCACTCGTCGCTTGGGGCGAGCGGCACCAGATCGGGCTCGGGGAAATAGCGGTAGTCGTCGGCGTCCTCTTTGGTGCGCAAAGTGTGCGTGCGGCCATCGGTCTCATCCCAATGGCGGGTCTCTTGGCGCACCACCTCACCGACGGAGATCAGATCAACCTGACGACGCCCCTCGTAATCGACCGCTCGGCCGACACTGCGCACCGAGTTCAAGTTCTTGATCTCACACCTGGTGCCGAAGGACTCACCCGGGCGGCGAACACTCACGTTCGCATCCACCCGCATCGAACCCTCCTCCATCTTCGCGTCGGAGGCGCCGATCGCCGCCAAGATCGACCGCAACTCAGCCACATAGGCCCGGGCCTGCTCCGGTGAGCGGATATCGGGCTGCGACACGATCTCGACGAGGGGCACCCCTGCCCGGTTGAAATCGATCAACGAGGCCTCGCTGCCATGGATACGACCGCCGGCCCCACCCACATGGGTGCTCTTGCCGGTGTCCTCCTCGAGATGGGCGCGCTCCACCCCGATCACCGTGCCATCGGGCAAGGTCAGCGAACCGTCGACATTCAACGGCTGGTCATACTGCGAGATCTGATACGCCTTCGGCATGTCGGGATAGAAGTAGTTCTTCCGGGCGAACACACACGGACGGATCTCACACCCGAGCGCCAACCCGATCCGCATCGCCAACTCGACCGCGCGACGGTTCAACACCGGCAAGGCCCCCGGTAGACCGAGCGTCACCGGATCGATGTTCGTGTTGGGCTCATCACCGAACCGGTTCGGCGAGGCCGAGAACAACTTGGTGTTCGTCGCCAACTCGACATGCACCTCGAGGCCGACCACCATCTCGAAACCCTCATGCGTCCAGGTCACGACGCCCTCCGCTCCAACTCGGCCGCCACCTGGAACATCACCGGCTCCCCAAGGGCCGGCGCCAACACCTGCACCCCGACGGGCAGATCATCAGCACCCGAACCGAACGGCACGCTCATCGCCGGATGCCCCGCCAGATTCGACGGGATCGTGTAGGTGTCGCAGAGATACATCGCGAACGGATCCGCCGTCTTCGACCCGAACGGGAACGCCACACTCGGCGAGGCCGGGGTCAACATCACATCGCACCGCTCATAGGCCCGAGCGAAATCGTCGGCGATCAGACGCCGCACCTTCAACGCCTTGCCGTAATAGGCGTCGTAATAGCCAGCCGACAGCGCATACGTGCCGAGCATGATGCGCCGCTGCACCTCATCGCCGAACCCGGCTGAGCGCGTCGCCGTGTACATCGCGTTCGTATCGGCCGCGTCCACCCGCAGGCCGAAGCGCACCCCGTCATAGCGAGCCAGATTCGACGAGGCCTCCGCCGGAGCGATCAGGTAATAAGCCGTCAACCCGTAGGTGAACGCCGGCACCTCCACATCAACGATCTCGGCGCCCGCCGCCGCCAACGCCTCGAACGCCGCCTCGAGGCGCGCCTCAACATCAGCATCAGCACCAGCCGGCAGATCGCTGATACGACCGATCCGCACACCCTCGACACCAGCCGTCAACGACGCGTCAAGCGACGGGAACGCTTCGGGGATCGACGTCGAATCACCCGGGTCGTGACCCGCGATCGACTCCAACAACAACGCCGCATCGGCCACATCGTTCGCGAACGGGCCGATCTGATCGAGGCTCGAGGCGAACGCCACCAAACCGTGACGGCTCACCGCCCCATAGGTCGGCTTCACCCCGACCACACCGCACAGCGCCGCCGGCTGACGGATCGACCCGCCGGTGTCCGACCCGAGCGACACCTCAGCGAACCCTGCCGCCACCGCCGCCGCCGAACCACCCGACGACCCGCCCGGCACCCGAGACACGTCGAGGGGATTGCGCGTCGGACCGAAGGCCGAGTTCTCCGTTGACGACCCCATCGCGAACTCGTCGAGATTGGTCTTGCCGACCACCACCGCGCCCGCCGCCGCGAGACGCTCCACCACCGTCGCGTCATAGGGCGGACGCCAACCGTCGAGGATCTTCGACGAACACGTCGTCGGCACACCCCGAGTGCAGAGATTGTCCTTCAACGCCACCGGCACCCCAGCCAACGGCCCCGGATCACCACCGGAGGCCGCCACCGCGTCGATGGCTGCCGCCCGCTCCCGGGCCGCCTCGGCCAGCACCAGATTGAACGCGTGCACCTCAGCCTCTCGAGCATCGATCGCGCTGAGATAGCCCTCAACGACATCAGCGGCACGCACCTCACCGGAACGGACACGAGCGGCGAGTTCGACCGCGCGACCCATCAGCCGTCCAACCCGAGAATCGGCGGCACCCGGAACCGGTCGCTGTCCGGATCCGGTGCCGCAGCCAACACCTCATCACGATCGAGACCCGGCGCGACCGTGTCATCGCGCAACACGTTCACCAACGGATAGGGCTGCGTCATCGGCTCCACCCCATCAAGATCGAGGGCGTCGATATCAGCGAAATGGCCAAGCATGTCGTCGAGCTGCGAGGTCATCGCCTCCAGACGCTCATCACCAAGATCGAGCCGGGCAAGACGCGCCACCTTGGCGACATCATCGGACGAGATCCGCTTCGACACGAGGACCGAGGCTACCGGCGAGCCCTCACCCGTCGCCGGGCGACACCGACGACCGACGAGCAGTCAAGCGACCACCGAGGACCACCCCGGCGACACCAGCCACCACCCAGGCGAGCGCCATCCACTGATTCCAGCGCAACCCGGCGAGGGAATCCGCCGGATCGATCCGCAGACCCTCCACCCAGAACCGCCCGACGCCATAACCAGCGACATAGACCCACATGAGCCGACCCGTCGTCACCGCCGAGCGACCGACCCGCACCACCACCCAGGCCACCGCCAGATTCCAGAGGCTCTCGTAGAGGAAGGTCGGATGGAACAACGTGCCCGAGGCATACCCGGCCGGCAGGTGCGCGTCGTCGATCGAGAGCCCCCAGGGCAACTCGGTCGCGCGACCGAACAACTCCTGGTTGAACCAGTTCCCCCAGCGTCCGATCGCTTGGCCCACCGGGATCGCCGGAGCCGCCGCCCACAACGCCGACGACACCTCCACCCCACGACGCCGCGCCGTGAACACCCCGAAGGCCACACCGAGGGCCACCCCACCGGGAATGCCGAGACCGCCCTTCCAGATCGCCGGGATCGCCCCAAGATCATCAGCGAACCGATCCCACTCGGTCGCCACGTGATAGAGCCGGGCCCCGATCAGACCACCGACCGCACCCCACAGACCGATCGCGGACGCGTCATCAGATGAACCCGCCCCCCGCGACTCGAGACGCGACCCGGTGACGCGGATCGCCGCCAGGAGCCCGATCGCGATCATCAGGCCGTAGAAGCGCAGATCGAGCGGGCCGAGCGAGATGCCGTTCGCCGGCGGCGACGGGAACGCGGCCAGCATCACAACGACGACACGAACGCCACCGACCGCTCCGCGATCACCTCGCGGTCGAAGTCCTGGGTGGCGACATGGAACGACCGGTCGAGCCACACATGCTCCACCGGGCCGCCATAGGTGGAGGCCAGATGGACACTGTCGGTGGTGGGCACCACATGGTCGTTGTGGGAGGTGAACAACAACAGCGGAGCCGACAACTCGCCGTAACGGTCGCATCGCGGCTCGACCCCGTCGAAATACATCGACTTCAGCGGCAACAACGGGGTGCCCTCATAGGCGATCTCGACCACATCAGGATCGGCGATGTCACTGCCGATACCGGGCAACACCGTCATGCCGTCGTCGATGAGCTCCATCACCATCGCCGTCTCCTCCGGGGAGCGCAGTCGCGCCACCGGATTCACACACACCAACGCCGCCGCCGGACGCTCCAAACCGACCGCGAGCGTCAACAGGCCACCCATGGAGAGCCCCGACACCACCACCCGCTCACAGCGGGCGCTCAAGGTGTCGAAGGCCTCGAGCGCCGTGGAGAACCAGTCGGACCAGTCGGTCGTCATCATGTCCTCGACCGTGGTGCCGTGGCCCGGGAGACGCGGCATCTCGACATCGAAACCGGCCGCTATGAACGCCTCAGCGAGGGAACGCACCGAGGACGGATTGCCGGTGAAGCCGTGCATTACGAGCACACCGGTGGCCGAACCAGCCACATGGGAGAGCGGTTCCGCGCCAGCGAGCACCGGAGGATGAGCAGAGGAGTCGGCCATGGCCCGTTTCTAGCCGATCAGCAACCCGAACCAAGCCCGTAGCCTTGACCCGTGGCACGCACACGCACCATCGAGAGCGGAGCGGTCACCGCCCTCGCGCCCCTCATCGTGCTCGTGCCCTTCTGGCTGGTCGCCATGACCATCGCCTGGGCCGTCACCCGCATCGCCGTCGACCTCCCCCTCTGGACCGTCCCCGCTACCTGGATCGCCCTCGGCATCACCTTGTTCGTCCCCGCCGTCCAAGCCGCCGTGCTCTCCCCGGTGCTCGGTGTGCGGCGGCCACGACCCGACGAAGTCGCGCGCATCGCCCCGGTGTGGGATCGCCTCATCGCCGAAGTCGGCAAAGGCGGCCACCGCTTCACCTACCGCATCGTCGACTCCGACGAACTGAACGCCTACGCCTGCGGTGGCCACCTCGTGGTCGTCACCAGCTTCGCCGTCGACGAGCTACTCCTCACCGGGATCTCCTGGGTGTTCCTCGCCGTCCTCCACGCCTCCGACGCCGTCGGGAACCTCGTTGGCCACCAAGCCGAATACGAAGCCGACCGCCGCGCCATCGACCTCGGACACGGACCCGAACTCGCAGCCGCCCTGCGACGGCTCATCCAACTCGGCGGCGGCCGACGCGCGATCGGTTTCCGCGCCCGACTCGGCGCCAGCCACCCGGCCGCGCGCACCCGAGTCGCCCGGATCGAAGCCCTCCTGCGTCACCCGACGATGCGCTGATCACACAAACGTTCTCTCTCCACAACCTTTGTGTGATCAGGCCGTCACCGGCGCCACCACCGCCCGAGTGACCGCCACCAGATCATTCGGCGACACACCGACATCCACCCCGCGCCGGCCACCGCTCACGTACACCCGGTCGAAGAGCACCACCGTCTCATCGACCACCGTCGGCGACGAACGACGCTGACCGAACGGCGAGATACCGCCGACCACGAACCCCGTCACCCGCTCAGCTCGATCCGGAGGACACATCTCGGCCCGCTTCGCCCCGAACGCCGCCGCCACCGCCTTCATCGACACCGAGCACGTCACCGGCGCCACCACCACCGACTCGGCGCCATCGACCAACACCACCAGGGTCTTGAACACCGACTCCGGCTCCACCCCGAGTGCCTCGGCGGCCTCAATCCCGAAATCGGTGCGGGCCGGATCATGGCCGTACTCGGCGACCACATGATCGACCCCAGCCTCGACGAGCGCGCGGACCGCAGGCGTCACAGAGCCCAGTATGGGAGACGCGGCTAGGTTTCGGTGGCAATGCGCATCGACTCCGAACCCTCCCTCGACCCGGGCGACTACGAGTTCTCCCACATCGTCCGCGTCCGCTTCTCCGAGACCGACGCCATGGGCATCGTCCACCACAGCCGCTACCTCCCCTACATGGAGGAAGCCCGCGTCGAATACCTCCGACACATCGGCCACCCGTATCACGAGATCCGCGACGCCGGCGTC
>RGGX01000191.1 GCA_010024485.1 Actinomycetota bacterium
CGGCGTCGATGGTGAGCGCGTCGTCGACAAGGACCACACCGGAGTACCCATCGGCCACCTCGTCGAGGCTGTTCCGGACTCGAGCGGGAACGAAGCCGGTGACCGAACGCCAACTCTCGCCGATCCAGTCGAGGGTGGTACTCCGCCCGGTAGCACGACCGCCGATGATGAGCATGTGGCGTCCCGCGGTCAACGTGATGTCGACCGGGGCGAGGTCGTCGGCGTCGATCCCGATCTCGAGTCGAACTCCGCCAGCGACGCGAGCGCCAACCGGAGCGATGCGCTTGGTTCGGTTCGGTAGCACGCCGACGGGAGCAGGCGGGGCCACGCCGTGATCCTGCGGGTGGGTCGGAGGTCGGCGAATCTGGGCCAGCGCCGGATCGGGGAACCGGAGAATGCGGCCGGGAACCCTCGCTGGCAGCAACTCGGCAGGCGCGCCGAGGTGCTGAGCGGGTCCACTCTCCGCTCGGTACAGCAGCCAATGGGTGCACGAGAGGTCAGCGAGGCGGTGAAGTGAGCGCGTAGTCGCGACGGTCGCGATGCCGAGTGACACCCCGTCGGTGATGAGGGTGCGAAGACGCGCCACCGACTCCTCATCGCCCGAGCGTTCGAGTCTGGTGATGACCGCGTCGATACCGTCGACCGCCAACACGGTCTGATCTCCGACGGAACCCTCGCGACGTTCGCGCATCTCCTGGTCGAGGAGGCGGAGCAGTCGCCGGACCCGCTCGGTGTCATCCACCCGAATCGGCTCACCGATGTGGGTGGCGGGCAATGCATCGGTCTCGCTCGGTCGGATCGCGATGAGGTGGGTCGGGAACGGGGTCCCGGCCATCACGGTGTGTAGGGCTGTTGTTCGACCGGTACCCGGATCGCCACTGATGATGAGGCTGCTCCGACTTGGTTCCCACCGCAGGGTCTCGAGGCTCTGGGTAGTCGGCCGGTCGACGACGCCCAGGTCGCCCGAGGCCTCACCGGTGAGCGCGGGGAGATCGGTTGGGAGTGGTGCCTGCCATGGGCGTCGGAGCGCGGGGGCCGGTGACCTGAGCGTCTCAATCTCGGCTTCGGTCACCAAAGCCGTCTGGAGGTGCCGCGCCTCGCGACCCGCCACGACGAGAACGGCGCGACCCGGTAGTGAGCGGTCGATTGTCGACGCGGCTGGGTCGCCGATGACATCCATCGAGTCCGCGATCGAGTTGACCCGAAGACAGACCCTGAGGTCGGTGTTCGCTCGCACCTCGTCATTGACGACCCCGGAGGGCCGTTGGGTGGCGATCACCAGATGAACGCCAAGACTTCGACCGCGACGGGCGATACCGAGCATCGCGCGGGACGCGTTCGGGTCGGCCGCTGCGAGTTCCGCGAACTCGTCGATCACGATCAGCAGCCGAGGGATTTGTTGGAGGCTGCCCCCTGCCTCTCTGAGCAATGCCTCGCGATGGCGGAGCTCCGCGGTCAGGCCGGTCAGGACACGAGCGGTGGCGTGCTCATCGAGATCGGTGAGGGTGCCGACCACATGAGGGAGCGCGGCGAGCGAGTCGAAGGCGGCCCCACCTTTGAAGTCGATGAGGGCGATGTTGAGTCGGTCGGGGCTGGCTCGGTGGGCCGCGCTGACGACCATCGCTCGCAACAGCTCGCTCTTTCCGGAACCCGTCGTGCCGGCCACGAGCACATGTGGGCCCTCGCTCACCAAGTCGACCACCAGAGGTGCTCCGTCCTCCCCGACTCCGAGGACCATCTCGAGTCGGCCGTCAGCCCGAGCGTCGGGTGGGGAGTCGTCGAGCAAGGGTCCGAGCTCGACACGGGCCGGGAGGCGCGTCCCGAACGAGTCGAGCTCCGGGTCGATCACACCGCGCAGTCGCGCCGCGATCGCGGAGGCGGTTCGGGTTGACACGCCAACCGCGGCGCTGAGAACTCGCTGCTCGTCGACACACCTCGCGTCGGCGATCCATCGAGCCCGCCAATCCGCCTCGACAACGAGGACGGACTCGACGCGGGCGGGGATCGCCTGGCCAGGGGGATCGCCACGATGGCGGTGACGCGCTCCTCGGTGTCGACCGAGCGTCGCAGCGGCGAGGTGGAATCAATCAGGTCGTCGGGGTTGCTACCGAGGATCACGCGGTGACGACCTGCTGCTCCGGATGCGTCACTGTGCGGAAGATCGACGGGCAGGCCGAGCGAGCCCCGCTGATCGAGATGCAGGTCCGCCGGGCCCGTCGCGACAGCCAGTTGACAAGCGATGGATCGGAGGACCGACGAGGTGATCACCGGAGGGCCGATGACGGCTAGAACACCGATCGCCTCGAGGTCGACGATGAACGGGATGTCAGCGGTGTCGCCGCTGTCACCGGCGACGGCCGGATGGTGGTCGG
>RGGX01000192.1 GCA_010024485.1 Actinomycetota bacterium
ATGCCGCCGACCATCCGGATCGCGTCGAGCATGCGGAGCACGCCAAGACCGGAGATGTCGCCGGTGAGCTCAGCGTGGGTGAACGAGTAGGCCACGAACGAGACGGCACCGAGGTTGTAGACCTCGTCGGGTTGGGCCTGGTCGACGGCGGTGACCAGGCTCGAGAGGTCGGCGAGGTCGCCCTGCACGACGTTGAGCCAGGGCATCTCGTCGAGGATGGCGCCGATACGCGGGTTGTTCTGACCCTTCACGAGGCCGAAGACCTCGTAGCCCTCACCGTGGAGGAACTCGGCGAGGTGCTGGCCGTCCTGACCGGTCACCCCGGTGATCAGCGCGCGTGGCATCCCCCAAGGCTACCCAGCCGTCGGCGTCGGCTGGCATGATGCGTACCCATGCGCGTGGCCGTTGACATAGGGCCGCTGCACGGCCGACGCACCGGCATCGGCTCGGCGGTCGAGCACACCATCGGCGCGCTGTCGGCCCAAGCCGATGTGGCCCTCACCCCGTATCTGGTGAGTTTCCGCGCGTCACCGGCGCCGGGCGAGGTGCGTCTGCCGTTGCCGGCCATGGTCGCACTGCGGCTCTGGGCGGCCGGGGACCGCCCTCGGGCCGACCGCTGGATGGGCGGGGTGGATCTCGTCCACGGCACCAACTACACGGTGCCGCCCACCTCGATCCCCTCGGTGGTGTCGGTCTACGACTGCTGGTTCCTCGAGCACGACTCGCTGGCCTCACCCGATGTCCGCCGGGCGGGTCGGGTGTTGCGTCGCGCCGTTCGGCGGGGCGCCTGGGTCCACACCAGTTCCGAGGCGACCGCGACCCGCGTGCGGGATCTGCTCGACACCGATCGTGTGCGGTCGGTGCATCTCGGCCCGCTTCCGGCGGATCCGGCTCCGGCGTCGGTGCCTGAGAGGTGCGCGGATCTGACGGGACGTCCGTTCGTGTTGGCGATCGGCACCTCGGAGCGCCGGAAGCGACACCCCTGGCTGGTCGAGCTGGCCCCGAGGCTCCCCGACGAGTGTCATCTGGTGATCGCCGGCGCCCCCGGTGACGACGCCGCGGCGTTGGCGGCCGCCCACGCCGCCCTGCCGGCCTCGGTGGCCTCGCGGGTGCATCTCCTCGGATCGGTGGATGCCGCGACGAAGGCCTGGCTGTTGGGTGCGGCCTCGGTGCTCGCCTATCCGTCGATGGACGAGGGGTTCGGTTTCCCGGTGTTGGAGGCGAATGAGGTGGGTGTTCCGGTGGTCGCCTCCCGGGTCGGTTCGATTCCCGAGGTGGCCGGTGCGGCGGCGCTGCTCGTCGACCGTGACGATGCCGACGGATTCGCGGCAGCGATGTCGAGGGTGCTCGCCGACGAGGCCCTCGCCGGGTCGCTCATCACCGCCGGCCGGGACAACCTCGGGCGGTTCTCCTGGGATGCGACAGCGCAGGGCCTGGTCGCGCTCTACGAGCGGGCCCTCGGGAGCGTCGGATGACGCGCCGTGTCACCGTCCTGTGCGGTGGCGTCGGCGCGGCCCGGTTCCTGCGAGCGCTCTGCTCGGTGGTGCCGGCCGCCGAGGTGACGGCGGTGGTGAACACCGGGGACGACACCGATCTCCACGGTCTGTACATCTCCCCTGATCTCGACACCGTCACCTACACCCTCGCCGGGGCGATCGACCCGGAGCGCGGCTGGGGTCTCGTCGGTGAGACCTGGGACGCGATGGACGCGCTCGGACGATTCTCCGAGGTGGTGCCGGAGGGTTCCTCGGCGGGTGCCACCTGGTTCGGGCTCGGCGACCGCGATCTCGCCACCCACCTGTATCGAACCGGTCGTCTCGCCGAGGGGGCGTCGTTGACCGCGGTGACCGACGAGATCGCTCGGGCCTGGGGTGTGGAGGTCGAGGTGCTTCCGATGAGCGACGGGCGCCACCGCACGTTGGTATCCCTCACCGATGGCGGCGAGGTCGCCTTCCAGGACTACTTCGTCCGGCTCGGGCACTCGGTGGCGGTGTCCGCGGTCCGGTTCGACTCCGATGGCTCCCCGGCGACCGGAGCGGTGATGGAGGCGATCACAGGGGCCGAGGTCGTGGTGATCGCGCCCTCGAATCCGTTCGTGTCGATCGCGCCGATCCGGTCACTGGCCGGGGTCGATGAGGCGCTCGCCGCGCGGCGCGAGTCGGTGGTGGCGATCTCGCCGATCGTCGGCGGGGCGGCCTTGAAGGGCCCTGCCGCGCGCATGGCGGTCGAGCTCGGCCACGCCAGCGATGTGGCGTCGGTCGCGGCGGTCTACGCCGAGGTGGCGGCCTCGCTGGTGATCGATCCGGTCGATGCCGGGCAGGTCGACGCGGTGGCGGCGGCCGGGATGCGCTCGGTGGTGGTGCCCTCGG
>RGGX01000193.1 GCA_010024485.1 Actinomycetota bacterium
CCGCGGGCCGCGTTGTCGAATCGATCGTCGTCATGGGGTCGAGACTCACTTCCGCCGAAATTGTCCTGCCGGACCCTGCGCCCGGGCGCAGGACATACGCCTGAAAGACTACTGGCCTGACCCTCCGCAGAGGTAAATCCGTTGGTCGCTGTCCGTCAGATCAGGACGTCGAGCGTGAGCGCTCCGAACAGGAGCGTCACGTAGGTGATCGAGAACCCGAAGACCTGCATCGAGAGTCGATCACTGGGCCGACGACCGAGGGTCACGGTGGCCGCGAGGAACGCCCCTCCGAGAACCAGGGCGGCCACCAGATAGAGCAGCCCGAGCTGAGGGCCCGCGGCGACACCCTCCCACCGAGCGACGGGCACCACGATCACTGTCGAGAGCACCAGGGCGACGGTGTGACTAACCATCTGGCGGACGGCGTGACCGAGCGGGACGACGGCCGGGAGCATCGGGACGTCTGCGGCCCGGTAGTCGTCGGCGTAGCGGACGGCGAGCGCCCAGAAGTGCGGAGGGGTCCAGAAGAAGACCGCGGCGAAGAGCACGACCGGTGTCCAGGCGAGCGAACCGGTCACCGCGGCCCAGCCGACGAGCACCGGCACGGCACCGGCCGCGCCCCCGATCACGATGTTCTGCCGGCTGGTCCGCTTCAGCCACAACGAGTAGATGCCCACGTAGAAGGCGGTCGCCGAGATCGCGAGCAGACCGGAGAGCAGGTTGGCTCCGACCCAGAGCACGACGAGTGCGAGGACCTCGAGGCTCAACGCGAAGACCATCGCCTCGCGCGGCGTGACCCTGCCGGTAACCAACGGACGGTTCCGGGTCCGTTCCATGAGGGCGTCGATGTCGCGATCGATCACCATGTTGATCGCGTTGGCCCCTCCCGCCGCGAGCGACCCACCGATCAGCGTGATGATGACGAGCGCGGTCGAGGGCCAGCCACCTTGGGCGAGCACCATGGTCGGGACGGTCGTGATGAGCAGGAGTTCGATGATCCTCGGCTTGGTCAGGGCCACGAAGGCACCGAGACGCGACGACGGGGCGCGACGGCTCCCGTGGGCGACTCCGCCGGGAGCGAGGCGCGACGGCACCAGAGGTCTGCTGCCGACGGCCATGCGGTGCATCGTACGACCGGGTCCCGTCGACGGCCAACGGCGGTGGACACGGGTTCGCGGCCGACGGCACACTGACGTCATGCCCCGTGAGCACACCCCCGACATGGACGTGCGTACCGACGGGCTACTGACCCGCGCATCGGTCGCCGGGTCCATAACCGCGTCCATCGCCGACGTCGAGACCGCGCCGCTCGTCGACGGCGACACGGCCATCGAGGAGGACCGACCCTGGGTGGTCATTGTCTGGAACGATCCGATCAACCTCATGAGCTACGTGACGTTCGTGCTGCAGAAGTTGTTCGGGTACTCGCTCGAGAAGGCGACGGAACTGATGCTCGAGGTGCATCACGAGGGCCGGTCCGCGGTGGCGAGCGGTACCCGCGAGCAGGCCGAGATGCACGTCTTCCGACTGCATGAGCACAGCCTGTGGGCGACCATGGAGCATCAGTCGTGAGGGCTCGGTGCTGAGGCGTCGACGCCCCCCGGTGGAACGGGTCGACCCCGACGCCTTCGTCGTCCGTCTCGAGGACACCGAGCGCGCGGTGCTCGCCTCGCTCCTCGACGACCTCGACCGGTTGCTCGACGAGGCCGGTGACCCCGAGCGTGAGGTGACGCCGGTCGTCACCCGTCTCTTCCCACCGGCGTTCACCGACCACGAGGGGCGCGACGCCGAGCGCGACGAGGAGTACCAGCGTCTCATGCGGGAGGAACTCATCGTCTCCCGACGAGCCGCGATCGCTGAGAGTCGCTCATGGCTGACGGGTGAGCAGGGGGAGCGGCGGATCAGCGAGTCCGAGCTCACGTCGATGATGCGTTCGCTCAACTCCCTTCGACTGGTCCTCGGCTCGATCCTCGGCATCGAGGACGACCTCGGCTCGGAGTTGGCCGACGAGGCCGCGACCGACTCCCCCGACCACCAGCTCTACGCCTGGACCGGATGGCTGCTCGAGTGGACCGTGACAGCGCTCTCCGCGGGCGGATGATGAGCCGCGATCGATGCCGCTCCGCTCTGGTGGAACCGAGGATCGAGGGTGCTAGCGTGACGCCGCTCTCAACGAGATGAGGCGCTTTGCCCCCATCGTCTAGTGGCCTAGGACACCACCCTTTCAAGGTGGCGGCACGGGTTCGAATCCCGTTGGGGGTGCGAATTGAATTTCTCCAGGTCCCGTGGTGAAGTCTGGAGTTCACGCCGGCCTGTCAAGCCGGAGGTCGCGGGTTCAAGTCCCGTCG
>RGGX01000194.1 GCA_010024485.1 Actinomycetota bacterium
GCAGCAACACGAGGCGGCGGATGTCGGGCTCGATCTGTGTGATGAGCGCGCTGAGGGCCCCGCGGTCGCCGCTCTGCGCCGCCCGTACGAGCGGTGAGAGGTCGTTCTGTCCGTGCGGGGGTGCCACGGCCATGATCCCAGTCAACCACGTACACGGGCCGGCTGGCAGGGCCGTCGGTCACCTTCTCGCTGTCGGCAGTTCTTGCCTCCACCAGGTCGACAGCTCGTCGTTCCCGTCGAGGCCGAAGGCGCGGTCGACGAGGAGCCCACAGGCAGCCACATCACCGTTGCGGAGGGCCTCGACGGCGTTGTCGAGGGGTCCGGCGGGCCATGGGAGCGCGTTGAGGGTCCGGACGCCGACCCGGAGCGCTTTCGGAGAGAGACCGGTGCCGGCTGACGCCGCCCACAGCAGCCGGGTGGCCACCGGCGAGGTGAGGACGGCCGCGACCTCATCGAGGGTGCAGCCCGCCTGCGGCATGAGGCGGACGACGGGAACGCCCGGTACCCAGAGCCCCTGGTGGTCGGCCACCGCCTCGACCACCCTGGTCTGGCTGGCCACGAGCACCTTCGGCTGCAGGGTGCGCTCCGCCCAGGAACGGAATCGGGGGGAGAGGCGGTCGAGGTCGACGGTCGGCGCATCGAATCGCTGACGAGCGAACCGCGTGGGCCGTTGCCCCCAATGGCACACAGCCGGGTCGATGAGCCCGCTGGTGACCAGAGGTGGTCCATCGCCTCCTTCGGTGACGGCGTCGACGAGTCCGTAGTACTCGTCGCGGAAGTTCGCACGAGCCTCCACCCGCTCCCCGATCGTGCCGGACGTCGACAGGGCAGTCGGCACCTCCGGCAGACCGAGTCGGTCGACGACCACTCGTGTCCAGTCGATCGGCTGCGGACTCGGCGAGCGCTCCAGCACGACAGCGCACACGGTCACCCGGGCGTCGAAGGACGGTTCCTCACCCCACCAGGACCACACCAGGCGACTGGTCCGCTCGATGGTGCGCCGCACCGGTTCGGCGTCGCGACTCCCGAGGACGGATTGGGGGAGCACCAGCGCGACGCGGCCGGAGTCGGCGCGTGCCAGACGGAGGGCGAGGTCCCAGAACCCCGTGGCGAGATCGGCGTAGGGGGAGCCCTGTGGGGGCTCGGGTGTCGAGGGACCGCGACGGGTGAGCGGGCTCGAGAAGGGCGGGTTCCCGATCACCAGGTCGAACGAGGCGGGGACCCAGTCGTAGTCCAGCGCGTCACCGACCGTGACGGTGGCGCCCGGGCCGAGGCGGGAGCGGGCGACCTCGGCTGCGGCCGGGTCGATCTCGCAGCCGACGAGCTTGACACGATGACCGGCTCGCGAGAGTCGCTCGGCGGCGGCTGCGAGCAGGCGTCCGTCGCCGCAGGCCGGATCGACGATGCGCACCGTGCCGGCCGGGGAGCGGAATCCGTCGAGGGCCGCGCCGACCAGACGGTCGACCAGGTGTTCCGGCGTGTACCAGGCGCCGGTACTGGAGCGGGCGTCCTCGGAGGGCGTCACGTGCTCGGGTGTCCCGGTTCCATCGACCGGAGCGTAGGGTTCGCTTCGTGCCCGACCGGTACCTCGCATTCGGACGTGACGACTGGGCCAGCCTGCGGGCGGCCACCCCGCTCACGCTGACCGAGGATGATCTCGATCATCTGCGCGGGATCAACGACCAGATCGACCTCGAGGAGGTGGCCGCGGTCTATCTCCCGCTCAGCCGTCTGCTCAACCTGTATGTGAGCGCTGTGCAGGACCTCCACCGGGTGTCGGCAACCTTCCTCGGGGCGATCGCGCCGAAGGTCCCCTACGTGATCGGTGTGGCGGGATCGGTTGCCGTCGGCAAGTCGACCTTCTCCCGCATCCTGCAGGCCCTCCTGGCCCGGTGGCCGGATCATCCCCGGGTCGACCTGGTCACGACCGACGGCTTCCTCCTCCCCAACCGGGTGCTCGAGGAGCGGGGTCTCATGGAGCGGAAGGGTTTCCCGGAGAGCTACGACACCCGCGCGCTCCTCGGCTTCCTCCGTCAGGTGAAGAGCGGTGTCGAGTCGGTCACGGCACCGGTGTACGACCACACCGTCTACGACATCGTTCCCGATCAGGTGGTCACGGTGGCCGGTCCGGACATCGTCATCGTCGAGGGGCTCAACGTCTTGCAGGTGGATCGGGCCGGAGCCGAGTTCGTGAGCGACTACTTCGACTTCTCGATCTACATCGACGCCGACGAGGCCGACATCGCCGAGTGGTACGTCGAGCGCTTCCTCACGTTCCGGGCATCGGTGTTCCAGCGCAGCGACAGCTTCTTCCGCAACTTCGCCGATCTCGACGATGACG
>RGGX01000195.1 GCA_010024485.1 Actinomycetota bacterium
CACTCACCTACTCGTCGCGGAGTTTCCGCGCCGGTAGCGATCCGGAGCGATTCGCTGCGATCATCCGGTCGGGTTACTCGTTCCTACTCGAGCCGCTCGACCGGGAGGTGCGGGACTGCGCGCGCAGCGACGATCTCGTCGCCCTCGTGGTGAGCTTCCGCCGTCCGACGGGGTCCACCATCGGACTCGCCTACCGGCTCACCAGCGAGGAGGGATCCTGGCGGATCGAGGCGGCCGGGATCATCGAGGAGAGCCGAATCGACGTGTAGCCAAGATCCTGGTGTCGTCCTGCGGGGCCGATCCCGCGCTCGTGGCCTCAGGGCAGCGTGATGACCCCGGTCTGCGACGCGGAATCGCCGGACAAGTCGTAGACAATCAATTCGACGAAGAGCTCCGTTCCCGATTCGAGGGGCACCACGTCGTACTGGAGGGATGGGAGATCGGCGAAGAGTCCCACCTCGCTGAGGGTGACCCACTCGCTCGAGCCATCGGGATACTGATTGAGCACCACCGGGAAGATCAGTCCCTCCGGATCAGCCGACAACTCGCCGATCATCCCCTCGTCGTCGATCTCGTAGTACACCTCGCTGAGCACGTCGCCGTCAGGGTTCAACGTGAGGCCGAGGATGACGTCGTGCGGCGGTCCATCGCCGTCGAGCTCCTCGGGTGCGACATACCAGAGCGGTACGTCGAGGAACCAGAGTCCGTCCTCGTCGTCGATCTCCATATCGAGGAACGCGAAGTCGGTGTCGATGCCATCGGAGAGGGTCAGAGCGGTCAGGTCGTAGAAGGCGGCAACCTCCCCGGAACCATCGTCGAGGGCCTCGAATGAGGCGGGCTCCTCACCGATGAAGACGATTGAGCCGTCACTGTCGTCGACGACGCCGTACACGATCTCGGCGGCGATGATCGAGTCGCTCGAGCCGACCTCGACGGTGCCGTAGACCGTCAAGCCCTCATCGTCGAAGTAGAACTCGAGCGCCTCCTCCTCGGCGAATGAGGCCTTGCTCCCCTCATCCATGTTCTCGCCGGCGTAGTAGAAGGCCTCGAGGATCTCGAACCAGCCGGGAACCTCGTCGAGTTCGGCGTACCTGTCACTGACGTAGTCGAGACTCGGTGGGAAGTAGACGCTCACACCGGTGGCGCGCCGCGTCGCCGGCCCGCTGATCTCGTAGATCACCGTCTCGTCCAGCGCCGCGAGCACCGCCTCGATCTCGGGTCCGATGGAGGTTTCCATCATCAGGAACTCCTCCATCAGCGAGCCGAGATCGAGAAGGTTGGAGGCAAGGGAGGGATCGGGGTTGGTGCCGAACGCGAGGGCGGCCTGACGCGCTGCGGCGAACGCGGAAAGGACGGAGATGTCTCCCTCAGAGAGGACCTCCGCGAGATCTTCGAGCGCCCCCTCCAATTCGGTGATGCCGGCAAGGTCGAGTGCTGACAGGGTGATCTTGGTGTCAGTCTTGAACTCGGCGGCCTGCGCGGCGTAGGTGTCGATGAGTTCGACGGCAAGACCAGCGGCACCGACATCTCGACGATTGCGGAGCACCTCAAGGGAGGCGAAGTCCCAACCATGTCCGGGCTCGAGTTCCTCGGAGGCGACCATCACATCGGCGAGGTCCTGAACGTGACTCGCGACCTCCAATGTCGCCATGAGGCAGGCGTCGAAACCGAGCAGGTCGATCGAATCGAGACCGGCCTCATCGAGACCGTCCTGCACCGCGGCTCGAATCTCGGGGAGGGTGAGGAGGTCCTCGTTGTCGGTGTCGTCGGGTCCCATCCCGATCCAGCCACCACCGTGATCCCACAGGATGAGGGCGTAACGGTCAGCGGGGAACTCGTTGACCCCGGTGACCAGGAAGTCCTTGAGTGTCGCCGGGTCACCGAGGTTCAATTCGCCGGTATCGAAGGAGTCGATGAGCTCCTCTCGTCCGACATGGAGAAGCCGGGTGCCGTCGAAGTCGCCGAGCGGACCGAGCTCGGCGTCCGAGAAGCCGGGATGACGGTCGACGAGGGTCACGATGTTCACGTTCTCGTTCGAGCCCGCCTCCGCCATCTCGACCACGTCGCCGACGGCGAACCGCTCGAGGTCGTTGTCCCCCATGAGGTAGATGAGAACCGTCCAGGAACCGTCCTCCGCGAGAAGATCATCCGCCGCCGGACCACTGGCATCGTTGTCGTCGGCTGCGTCATCGGCGTCGTCCGCGGGTTCACCGTCGGCGCCGGCATCGTCGTCGGCGTCCGAATTCGAGCGGGTCTCCTCCGGTTCGGGCTCCTGTCCCTCATCGACAGCGGAGTCCTCCGCCGACCGCTCAGAGGGCTGGGCATCCTCAGCCGTTCCCCC
>RGGX01000196.1 GCA_010024485.1 Actinomycetota bacterium
CTCGGTCTTGGCGCGGCGCACCCGGGCGAGCACCTCGAGCACCGGGTGCCACCACCGCCAGCACTCCTCGGTCGTGAACGGCAGGAAGGGGGCGAAGAGCCGTTGCAGGGCGCTGAGCGCGGTGGTGAGCGCTGCCTTCGCCGACTCGGCCGCTGCGTCGCCCCTGCTTCCGTAGGCGCGTCCCTTGACCAGTTCCACGTAGTCATCGGTGAACCACCAGAAGAACGACTCGGTGCGCTCGAGTGCCCGGGCGTAGTCGAAGGCCGCGAAGGCCGTGTCCGCCTCGGTGATGACGGCATCGAGCCGGGCGAGCATCGACGCGTCGACCGGGTCGGTGACATCGACGGTCGAGCCGTCACCGCCGGAGATGCCGAGCACGAACTTCGAGACGTTGAGCAGTTTGGTCGCGAGTTTGCGACCGACCTTCATCTGGTCCTCGCTGAACGCGGTGTCGACACCGGGGCGGGCTGAGGCTGCCCAGTAGCGGACGGCGTCGGTGCCGTACTGCTCGAAGAGACCCATGGGCGTGACGACGTTGCCCTTCGACTTCGACATCTTCTTCCGGTCGGGGTCAAGGATCCAACCGGACAGCGCGGCGTTGGTCCACGGCACCGAGCCGTGCTCGTGGTGGGACCGCACCATCGAGGAGAAGAGCCAGGTTCTGATGATGTCGTGACCCTGGGGACGCATGTCCATCGGGAAGACACGGGCGAACAGGTCGGGGTCGTCCTCCCAGCGGCCGGCGATGTGCGGGCTGAGCGAACTCGTGGCCCAGGTGTCGAGCACATCGGGGTCGCCGGTGAACCCGCCCGGGACATCGCGCTGGTCGGCGGCGTATCCGGCGGGGACGTCGGTCGACGGGTCGATCGGAAGATCTGATTCGTCCGGGAGGATCGGGTGGTCGTGGTCGGGCTCACCATCGGAATCGAGCGGGTACCAGACCGGGAATGGCACCCCGAAGAATCGCTGACGACTCACGAGCCAGTCGCCGTTCAGGCCCTCGACCCAGTTCTCGTAGCGGTGGCGCATGTGGGTCGGGTGCCAGGTGAGTTCGTGGCCTCGGGCGACGAGGGCGTTGCGCAGATCGGCGTCGCGGCCACCGTTGCGGATGTACCACTGGCGGCTGGTGACAATCTCGAGGGGTCGTTCACCGCGCTCGTAGAACTTCACCGGATGCTGGATGGACTCCGGCTCGCCGAGCAGTTCGCCGGACTCCGCGAGTTGCCCGACGACGGTCCGTTGGGCCTGTTTGACCGTGAGACCGGCGATGGTCGAGAAGGCCTCGGGGTCGACGCCGGTGGGGGCCTCGGCGACGATGCGTCCGTTCCTCGACACGATCGCTCTCGTCGGCAACTGCAGTTCGCGCCACCAGATGACGTCGGTGAGGTCACCGAAGGTGCAGATCATGGCGATGCCGGTGCCCTTGTCGGGTTGCGCGAGGGGGTGGGCGACGATCGGCACCTCGACGCCGTAGAGCGGTGTGGTGACCGTGGTGCCGAACAGCGGGGCGAAGCGCTCGTCGTCGGGGTGGGCCACGAGGGCGACACAGGCGGCGAGCAGTTCGGGCCGGGTGGTGGCGATCTCGACGTCACCGGAGCCGTCGCTGCGGTGGAAGGCGAGACGGTGGTAGGCACCCGGTCGCTCGCGATCCTCCATCTCGGCCTGGGCGACCGCTGTCTGGAAGTCGACGTCCCACAGCGTTGGGGCCTCTTGGCTGTAGGCCTCCCCCCGAGCGAGGTTGCGGAGGAACGCGCGCTGGCTCACGCGGCGGCTGCGTTCATCGATGGTGGCGTACAGGAGCGACCAGTCCACCGACAGGCCGAGGCGACGGAACAACTCCTCGAAGACCTTCTCGTCGAGCTCGACGAGCTCGTCGCAGAGCTCGAGGAAGTTCGGTCTCGAGACGGGGATGGCCCGGTGGTCCTTGGGGGGGTCGCCTCGGAACGGCGGTTCGAAGTCGGCCTCGTAGGGCTGGCTGGGGTCGCAGCGCACCCCGAAGTAGTTCTGGACGCGCCGTTCGGTCGGGAGGCCGTTGTCGTCCCAGCCCATCGGGTAGAAGACGGACTTGCCGCTCATCCGTTGGTAACGGGCGATCGCGTCGGTGTGGGTGTAGGAGAACACGTGCCCCATGTGCAGCGAGCCGGAGACGGTCGGTGGTGGGGTATCGATGGCGAACACATCGGCCCGCACGGCCTCTCGGTCGAATCGGTGGATGCCCTCGGACTCCCATACCGACGCCCACTGGTCCTCGATGCCGTCGAGGGAGGGTTTCTCTGGGACGTTCACCACGCCAGATAAGGCTACGGGCTGCGGTCGACGGTCCCCCGATCCGTCTGCCGC
>RGGX01000197.1 GCA_010024485.1 Actinomycetota bacterium
GATCGCCTTCCTGACCATCCTCGGCTACTCGCTCTACGACACCATCGTGGTCTTCGACCGTGTACGCGAGAACGAGGCCCGGCTCGCTGCCCACCGCGCACCGTTCGCCGATGTGACGAACATCTCCATGAACCAGGTGATCATGAGATCGGTGAACACCAGCGTGTCGTCCGTCGTGCCGGTCGTCTCCCTGCTGTTCATCGGGGCGGGGCTCCTCGGAGCCTCGACCCTCAGCGAGTTCGCCGTCGCCCTCCTCATCGGCATGGTGACGGGCGCGTACTCCTCGATCTTCATCGCAGCGCCCCTGCTGGCGGTGCTGAAGGGGAGTTCACCCGAATGGCGCGATCGCCGTTGGGCCCGAGCCGAGGGTGAACCCCTCCGATCGATGGTCATGGGGGGCCTGCCCGCTGGGCGCCGGGTCCGTGACGACGACGAGACCCCGGGCGATTCCCGCGCGGTCGCCGACGCGACGAGTGTGCTCAACCACGCTCCGCGCCCGCGGCGCAAGAAGCGTCGCTGACGCGACGCGGCCCATCTCGGTATCGTTGGGTCATGTCGGTCGACAGCGAGTGGGTGCGCGAGCACGTCCGTGACATCGCCGACTATCCCCAGGACGGGGTGGTCTTCAGGGACATCACGCCGCTCCTCGGCGGCGGGGCCGCCTTCGGACGCGCGATCGACGATCTGGTCAGCCGCTTCGCCGACATCGTCGTGGACCGGGTGGTGGGGGTTGAGGCCCGCGGGTTCATCCTCGCCGCACCGGTGGCATACCGCTTGCGGGCGGGATTCGTGCCGGTCCGCAAGGCCGGCAAGCTCCCCTGGGCCGTTGCCCGGGAGGAGTACGAACTCGAGTACGGCACCGACAAACTCGAGATCCACCGCGACGCGATCCACCCCGAGGAACGGATCCTCGTCATCGATGATGTGCTCGCCACCGGAGGCACTGCTTCGGCGACCTGTCGTCTGGTGGACGCCCTCGGGGGCTCGGTCGTCGGGCTCGGGTTCCTGGTGGAGCTCCCGTCCCTCGGCGGACGGTCCGCATTGGACGGACGTCGCGTAGAGAGCCTCGTGGAGTACTGAATGTCGACGGCTGACCGGGTCCTGCCGTGGCGTCGCCACCATGAGCACCTGACGCCGAGCGAGCTGACTCCGGTCCTCACGGTGTACCGGGGGCATCACCCCAAGGCCTCCGCGCAGATGGTGGCGCGCGCCTACGGCGTGGCCTCCAACGCCCACCGGTCCCAGACGCGTTCGAGCGGGGAGAGCTACATCAACCATCCGCTTGCGGTGGCGCAGATCGTCGCCGAGATCGGGCTCGACGAAGTGTCTCTCGCCGCTGCCCTCCTCCACGACGCGGTTGAGGACACCGAGCTGTCACTCGCCGATGTCGAGGCGGAGTTCGGCGCCGACGTCGCCGCGATCGTCGACGGGGTCACCAAGTTGGAGCGCATCCGGTTCGACTCCCGCGAGGCCCAGCAGGCGGCGACGATGCGCAAGATGCTCGTCGCGATGGCGAGGGATCTGCGCGTCCTGATCATCAAACTCGCCGATCGTCTGCACAACATGCGGACCCTGGCGGCCATGCCTGCGGACAAGCAGCGCAGGATCGCCCAGGAGACCCTCGACATCTACGCCCCACTGGCGAACCGTCTCGGCATCCAGGAGCTACGCCAGCAGCTCGAGGACCTGTCCTTCGCCGCGCTGCATCCCAAACGGTTCGCCGAACTCGACCATCTCGTCGCCACGAGGACCCCGGAGCGCGAGATCTACGTCGCTCAGGCCGTCGCGGAGGTGCGAAGCCGGCTGGCCGAGCTCGGTGTGCAGGCCGAGGTCACCGGTCGCGGGAAGCACCTCTGGAGCATCTACGAGAAGATGGTCGTGAAGGGGCGCGAGTTCGACGAGATCTTCGACATCGTCGCGGTCCGGGTGGTGGTGGACTCGATCAAGGACTGCTACGCGGCCCTCGGCACGATCCACGGTCGCTGGAGACCCGTGGTCGGGCGATTCAAGGACTACATCGCGATGCCGAAGTTCAACCTCTACCAGAGTCTGCACACCACCGTGATCGGGCCGTCAGGACGTCCGATCGAGGTCCAGATCCGCACCTCGGAGATGCACCGACGCGCTGAGTGGGGCGTGGCGGCGCACTGGGCCTACAAGACCGATTCCCCCTCGAGCGACATCGACTGGCTGAACAGGCTCCTCGACTGGCAGGCCGAGGTCAGCGATCCGGCTCAGTTCATGGAGAACCTGAAGACCGACCTGGAGCAGGACGAGGTCTTCGTGTTCACCCCCAAGGGCAGGGTGATCACCCTGC
>RGGX01000198.1 GCA_010024485.1 Actinomycetota bacterium
CCGAGGGAGCGTTGTGAGCACCACTGCGGGTGACGCCCTCCTCAGCGTCCGCGACCTCGTCACCGAGTTCCCGATCCGCGCCGGGGTGTTCCGACGCGAGGTGGGACGCGTGCAGGCCGTCAGCGGGGTCTCCTTCGACCTCATGCGCAACGAGACCCTCGGCGTCGTCGGCGAGTCGGGATGCGGCAAGACGACCCTCGGACGGTCGCTGCTGCGCCTCGTGGCCCCGACCTCGGGTCAGGTGACCCTCGGCGACCGCGACATCACCACTGCCGGTCGACAGGATCTGCGCGAACTCCGTCGCGAGATCCAGATGGTGTTCCAGGACCCCTACGCGTCGTTGAACCCGCGTATCCCGGTCCGCGACATCATCGGCGAGCCGATGCACATCCACGGCGTCCCGAAGGATGAGGCCGCGGATCGCGTCTCCGACCTGCTGACCCGGGTCGGCCTGCTCCCCGAGCACGGCAACCGCTATCCGCACGAGTTCTCCGGTGGGCAGCGTCAACGGATCGGCATCGCCCGCTCCCTCGCGCTGCGCCCCAAGGTGATCGTCCTCGACGAGCCGGTCTCGGCCCTCGACGTCAGCATCCAGGCTCAGGTGCTCAACCTGCTCGACGAGGTGCAGGAGGAATTCGACCTCTCCTACATCTTCATCGCCCACGACCTCTCGGTGGTGCGCCACACGAGCGATCGGGTGGCGGTCATGTACCTCGGGAAGATCGTCGAGATCGGTCCGCGCGACGCCATCTACGAACGGCCGAGCCACCCGTACACGCACTCCCTGCTGTCGGCGGTTCCGATCGCCGATCCGCGCCGGGAGCGCGAACGTCGCCGGATCCTCCTGCAGGGTGATGTGCCGAGCCCGGCGTCCCCTCCCGCCCGGTGCCGGTTCCACACGAGATGTCCGATCGCCACCGAGGAGTGCCGCACCGAGTCGCCCGAACTGCGCGAGGTGCCGGGCGGGCAGCAGGTCGCCTGCCACCATCCGCTCGCACCGGGCGAGACGCTGGTCGACATCACCTCGCGATGACCGACCACACCGCGTCGGTGACGGTGCACTCGAGTTGGCGGGGTATCGCCAGCGGACTCATCGGCTCGTCGGCGCTCCTCGCACTCGGCCTCGCCGGCCTCGCCGCCGGTGGTGGGATCACTGCGAACGTGGTCACCGTCGCCGGTGTCCTGCTCCTCTCGGCGGTCCTCCTCGACCTGCCGGTCGCCTGCCGGCTCGACATCGACGGCGTGCAGCGACGCATGATCCTCAGACGACAGCGGTTGCCTTGGACGCGGATCACCGCCATCAGCCGGGGTCGTCCCTCGCTGTCGGCGCGCCGCCGCGACCTCGCCCCGGGTCCCCTCGTCGCCCTCGTCGGCCGACGTCGCTACCTGCTCGTCGATCAGAGCGAGAGCCTGCACGAGTACGAGGATCTCCTCGATGTCCTCCGTGCGGCGGGACGCCACGACGACATTGAGGCCCTGCTGCCCCCAGCCGACGGCCGGGTGCCGACCTGGACCTACCGTCGCCGTCGTTGGCACCCCTGACCGCGGTCAGTCCTGAGCGCGGCCGCCCCGTTAGCGTGCGCCACCGTGCCCGTGATCTCCGCCACCGACGTCCGTAAGTCATTCGGCTCCTTCGAGGCCGTCCGCGGTGTCTCGTTCGAGGTGGGTCGAGGGGAGTTCTTCGGTTTCCTCGGGCCGAACGGCGCCGGCAAGTCGAGCCTCATGCGCATGGTCGGCTGCGTCTCCCCGGTGACCTCCGGGCGCCTCGACATCTTCGGCCGCGAACCTGCCGCGGACGGTGCGGCGATCCGCGCGCGGATGGGCGTGGTGCCCCAGACCGACAACCTCGACCAGGAACTCACCCTCGTGGAGAACCTCGTCATGTACGGCCGGTACTTCGACATCCCGCGTCGCGAGTGTCGGGAACGGGCGCTCGAACTCCTCGAGTTCGTCCAACTCGCCGACCGAGCCCGTTCGCGGGTCGAGCCCCTGTCGGGCGGGATGAAGCGTCGGCTGACGATCGCCCGCAGCCTCATGAACCGCCCCGAGCTGCTGCTGCTCGACGAGCCGACCACCGGACTCGACCCGCAGGCGAGACACGTGCTCTGGGAGCGGCTCTACCGACTGAAGGAGCAGGGGGTCACGCTCGTCCTCACCACCCATTACATGGATGAGGCGGAGCAGCTCTGCGATCGGCTCGTCGTGATGGACCGGGGGCTCATCGTCGCCGAGGGGACTCCTCGCGGGCTGATCACCGAGCACTCCACCAAAGAGGTGCTCGAACTGCGACTCCCGTCCACCATCTCCGACG
>RGGX01000199.1 GCA_010024485.1 Actinomycetota bacterium
GCCCCCGAGTTATCAACCGAAGACAGGGGAGCCGTCGCAGGGGTTGGTGTCGGCGGTGTTCTCCGGGGTCATCACCGTCACTGACACGTCGAACGTCACGGTCTCGGTGACACTCGACGACGGAACCGGCACCAAGAACATCGCCGACACCAACCCCTGCGACGGCTCCCCTGTCTTCGGTTGATAACTCGGGGGCCGATGCGCCCTGATCACGATCCTCGACACCCTCTGCGTGACGGCGGCGATGCCCACCATCATCACCAGCCCATGACACCCGCGCACTAGGGTCGCCTCACCGACCTCCCTCCACGTCAACACCACAGGAGGGACCATGTCGATCACCGATCGTCAACGACTCAAACTTCTCCGCACCCTCGAGACCGTCATCGGCCCTGAGGACGCGGGCACGCTCATGGATCACCTACCACCTGTCACCTGGGCGAACGTGGCCACGGTCGACCACGTGTCGTCGGTCGGTCACCAGACCGCCACGGCGCTGCGCGGCGAGATGCAGGTGCTGTCCACCCAACTCCGCAGCGAGATGAACCAACTCGGCACCGAACTCCGCACCGAGATGAACGAACTCGGCACCGAACTCCGCAGCGAAATGAACGAATTCGGTATCCAACTCCGAAGCGAGATCGACCAGCACGGGTCGCGGCTCGAGGCAACCATCGAGCGGGGCTTCCGCCGCCAGATCCTCGCCCTCGTCACGCTCGGCACCGCATGGTTCGCCATCGCGACAACGATCCTGCAGCTCGCGAAATGAGTACATGCTCCCGAGCGATCTCGTGAGCACCTCACACTCCGCTCACGGCGACGGTCGCGTCGTCTCCATCGATGCCCTCCGCGGCCTCGCGGTGCTCGGGATACTCCTCATGAACGTCGTGAGCTTCGGTCTGCCCGACCCGGCGTACTTCAACATCACCAACGACGGCGGCGATGGGCTGCTCGATCGCGCGGTCGGTCTCCTCGGAGAGGTCCTCATCGACCAGAAGATGATGGGTCTGTTCTCCGCGCTCTTCGGCGCGAGCATCGTGCTCTTCATCGATCGGGTCGGCGCTCGCCGGCGCCATCCCATCGTTCTCAGTTGTTGGAGGAACCTGCTCCTGCTGGTGATCGGTCTGGTCCACGCCTCCTTCTGGGAGGGCGACGTACTGATCACCTACGCGTTGTGCTCCCCCATCCTGCTCCTCGCGAGGAAACTCCGGGGCCGCACCCTGGTGGCGCTCGGAGCGTTCTGCATGACCCTCACCGCCGCATCGGGGCCCCTCGCGCAATTGATCCTCAACTCCTCCGGAGGAGCCGGACAGCTCGGTTGGTACTGGTTCGACCAGGACCTCGACGCCGCACCGGTCGTGGTCACCTTCTTCTACACCGACAGCTTCCTCCGCGCTCTCGGCATGATGCTCATCGGCATCGCGATGTACCGGTCCGGGGTGCTCGACGGTTCCCGCTCACACGAGTGGTATCGACGCGCCGCCATCGCCGGCCTCGGCACCGGAATTCCTCTCACGGTCGCCGGAGTCGTGTGGATCGGGGCCACGGGTCACTCCTGGCGTCACGCCCTGGCCTCGAACGCTCCGACCACACTCGCGACGGCGCCCATGGTGATCGGCCTGGTGTCGACGGTGATGCTGTTGCTCCATCGCCGACCCAAGTCGCTCGACTGCCTGGTCCCCGTCGGCAGGATGGCCCTCACCAACTATCTCTCCCAGACGGCCATCGCGCTGTTCGTCCTCCAAGAGGTGTTCACCCGAGGCGAGTTCGACCGAGCCGAACTCCTCCTGTTCACGTTCGCCGTCTGGGCGCTCCAGATCATCTGGTCGCAGTGGTGGTTAGCCCACTTCACACAGGGGCCGACCGAGTGGCTCTGGCGTGTCGCCACCTACCTCCGCTGGACACCGATCCGACGCTGAATCCCACCTGATGGGCGGTCCGGCACCGGAGCCCGCGGTTACCCACCGGTAGGCTCCGACGGATGTCCGCAGGGCTCGACGCCGACGCGCCCTTGCGCATCGCCTACCTCACCTACCGTGGAAAACCCCACGTCGGCGGTCAGGGCATCTACACCCGCCATCTCACCAAAGCGCTCTGCGACCTCGGACACTCCGTCGAGGTCTTCGGTGGCCAGCCCTATCCGGTGCTCGACGACCGCGTCCCGCTCACCGCACTGCGCAGCCTCGACCTCTTCAACGACCACTACCCCGGCCGTTTCCCGGCCTTCTGGGAGTTCAAGTCGCGCTTCGACTTCCTCGAGACCGCAGTGTTCTCCACCGGCGTCTTCCCGGAGCCGCTCGCGTTCAGCGC
>RGGX01000200.1 GCA_010024485.1 Actinomycetota bacterium
GCTCGGATTCGGGCGACGTCGACGCACCCAGGCGACCACCCGCTCAGGAAGGTCATCAACGCCGATCCAGTGCGCGCCCTCGCCGAGATCGCGCGCCGCGGTGGCCGGCACGATGGCCGGTCCGTGGCCGGCGCTGGCGAGGGTGGCGAGCAGACGGACACCGTCGATCTCGGCGGCGGCCCGGAGCGTCGTTCCGTTGGAGGCCGACGCCCGATCGATGATCCGGCGGAGCGCGGCCCCCTTGGGTGGCATGAGGAGCGGTGTGTCGCGAAGATCGCCAAGGTTGACACTGGATGCCCGGCTGAACCGGTGGCCGGTGGGGAGGAGCAGGACGAGTTCCTCGGAGAACAGTGGTTCGGCGATGAGATCCGGTTCTTCGACCGGGAGGTGGATCACAGCAGCGTTGAGCAGCCCGGTCACCACGTTCGGCACGAGGGCCGAGGTGCTGCCCTCGCTCAGCACGGTGTGCACCTGCGGGTGGAGGCGAGACATTTCCTCCATGAGTCCCGGGGCCAGCCAGTTGGCTGCCGAGCCGATCATGCCCACCCGGGCCTCGCCGGAGACCTCGGAGTCGAGTGAGGCGATGTCCGAGGCGATGTCATCGAGTTCGTTGAGGATCCGTCGGGCTCGTTCGAGCACTCGCTCACCCTCCTCGGTGAGGCGTCCGGCGGACCGGTCGATCAGCGTGATGCCGAGTTCCCGCTCCAATTTCCCGATGTGGCCCGAGACATTGGACTGCACGGTGAAGAGCGCGCGCGCCGCGGCGGAGAAACTGCCGTGGTCGGCGATCGCGACCAGGGCGGAGAGCTGCCGGAGATCCATCTCAAAAAACGATAGCGGGTATCGCTACGTTCGCCTTGCGCGATGCACGACCTCACGTGCATACTTTCACAAGCAAGACGAGGCGAGTACACCCCCCATGTACCGCTCGGGGAAGCGGTGGCAACACCGACTTCCAGGTTGAGACGCCCCGATCCCCCATCGGGGCGTTTCCCGTTGTCACCGACGTTCCGAGCCCCTCGGTCGATGCCGTAACCGGGTCCCAGCTCAGATGTTGAGCGCTGGTCCGTTGAACCGATCAATCGCGGTGAAATCGCCCACCGGCCGTCTCGAGAGACGGGTCACCCGCTGCGCTGGCTCACCGAGGAAGATCAGGGCGGCGAGGGAGTGGTGCTCCGGAAGCCCGAGCATCTCGTCGACCGAGCCCTGGACCCGGGTGACGAAGGTCGTCAGCACCCCGCCGAGACCGCGCCGTGAGGCGGAGAGGAGGATGCTCCAACAGAAGGGGTAGATCGATGCGCCGGCGGCCAGCGGCAGACGACCGGAGTCGGCGTCCATCGCCGCGATGGCGCGGATGTCGGCGGCGATGGCGAGTACCACTGGCACCTGCTCCACCCGATCGATCAGAGGATTGGGTTGACCCGACTCGACCTCGGCCGGAGGTGCGCCATCGACGACGCTGAACGGCACCCGTCCGTCGGACGTGATGGCGACATAGTCGTCCCAGACGGGTCTCGTCGCGTCGACAACCCCTCGACGCACGGCCGCCTCCTGCAGGACCGCCACACGCCAGGGCTGCCGGTTGCCACCCGAGGGGGCGAAGCGGGCGTCGTCGAGGATGGCGTGCACCTCGGCGTCTGAGACGGGCCGGGATGTGAACTCCCGTGCCGCTCCGGTCGAGCGGAGCGGATCGAGCTCAGGCACCGCCCGACGCGACCCGCTGGCGGACGATGTTGAGGGCCGATCCGGCGATGAACCACTCCACCTGCTCAGGGCTGAACGTGTGCGAGGCGGAGAACTCCTCGGAGGTGCCGTCGGCGCGATCGATGCGACACGTCACATCCTGACCCGGAACCGGCGGCAGTCCGAGCACGCTGATGCGGTCGTTCTCACCGATGCGGTCGTAGGTGTCCGGGTCGACGAACGTGAGAGGCACCATCCCCTGCTTCTTGAGATTGGTCTCGTGGATACGGGCGAACGACCGGGCCAGCACGACGGCGCCGTTGCGGAACCGGGGCTCCATGGCCGCGTGCTCGCGGGAGGAACCCTCGCCGTAGTTGCGGTCGCCGATGGCGACCCAGCGGATACCGGCCTCGTGGTAGCGCCGAGCGATCTCGGGGTAGGGGCGACGCTCACCGTCGGTGATGTCGAGGCCGACGCCGACCTCGCCGTCGAAGTCGTTGACCGCGCCAGCGAAGAGGTTGCCGGAGATGTTCTCGAGGTGCCCTCGGTACTTGAGCCACGGCCCAGCCGCGG
>RGGX01000003.1 GCA_010024485.1 Actinomycetota bacterium
GGAGTTGGATCACGAAACCGGGGAAGACGGCGGCGAGCACGATCGTGCGGCGCCACTTGCCCTCGAGGCGATCGTCCCCATCCGCGGTGAGGTCCGGACCATCGGCCTCAACGACTCGATGGTGGGCCCAGTCGAGGGTGCCGGGGTGCATCTCGGTGTCCGCCGTGTGGTCGCCATTGGCACCGAAGCTCTCCTTGTGCACCTTGAACACGTGGTAGGCGTCCATGAAGTTCTCGACGAGGAGCTTCCAGTTGGTGGGCCACACGTCGACCTCGTCGCGGACGGTCACATAGCCCTCCATGGAGAACCGGCCGACGACCTCGTCGAGGCCAGCGAGGCGAGGCCCGAGCGGCTCGGCGTCGGGGTCGAGGTTGACGAACACGAAGCCGTTCCAGACCTCGAGCTGGACCTCAGGCAGATGATGGCGGTCGGGGCTGAAGGGTGCGCCGTCGGCCTCGGTGCTCTCAGTCATGTACGGGCCGCCGATCAGTGAACCGTCGTGGCGATATGCCCAGGCGTGGTACGGGCAGGTGATGCGGGCCTCGTTGCCGCAGCCGGTGAGGAGTTGCGCCCCGCGGTGGATGCAGACGTTGTCGAAGGCCCGCAACGAGTCCTTACCGCGAATGACCACGATGGACCGCATCCCACCGCCGGCGACAGGCAGATCCGCACAGGCGTAGTCGCCGACCTCGTTCAGGTCGGCTGTCCGGGCGACGCACTGCCAGTCGCGGGCGAACACCGAGGCCAGCTCGGCGTCGAGCACCTGCTCCGACGAGTACGCCTCGAGGGGCAGCATGCGCGCCCGTTCGAACGGAAGCGATGCATGCGCTCGGAGCTCATCGAAGACCGACATCGATGTCCGGCAATGTCGACGCCACGATCCGCCATTCTGATTGATCGCGGACCGGTTCGCAGATCGCGAACTCGACCTCGAGGGGAGACCCGGCGTCTCGGCGCTCGTCGGTCACCACCACGGCGACATCACCGGCCACGTACAGCCGGTGTCGTGAGTCGGTCCGATGCTCGGCGAGGCGCTCCGCCGACCCGGGCAGGCGGTGCCACTCCTCGACGTAGGCGCCGCTGGGGGCTCGCTCGATCATGACCGACCCATCCTCGTTCCACTCGAGGAGACCCGGCTCGGGAAAGGCCGAGACGGGATGTATGGCGATGTCATCGGGCCCCCGGGTGTGCCACTCGGCCGAGGCCCGACGGATCCCATCGCGACCTGTCTCCACCGGTGTGCAGGTGGTGTGGCCGGTGCTGGCCTCGCAGGCCGTGGGGTCCTCCATGCCGGCCGGGATACGAACGTCGACCATTGCCGATTCGAGTTGCAGCCACAGAACCGTCGACTCGGTGTCACTGCTGCCGTCGTCGTTCACGATCGAAGCACGTCGCCAGGCACCTAGAAGCAGGTCGGGGACGGGGTCAGGCACAGCTGAAGCGTACGGGGCTGATCAATCGTGATGGTCGGGACGGCGCCGGTCCTTCCTCGCATCGCCGCACTCGGCGAGAAGGCATACCCCGGGCGCGAGAGAGCCGTGCGGGTTCAAGCCTCGGCCCGGGTGCCCTCGCTACCCTCCGTCGGTGTGAGGATTCCCGTCGTCGACCTGTCCGAGGCGGTCGACCGGGTCGCCGTCGAACTCGACCGCGCCACGGCTCGCATCCTCGCTCGGGGTCGACACCCCTCCCGACCTGAAGGAGACCTTCTCGATCGGGCCCTTCGAGACCCCGCCGGGGCTGCTCGCCGAGGATCCGGCGGCGGCGTTCTCATTCTCTCCGAACCGTTGGCCGGCCTCACTCCCGGAAATGGCCGGGGCGATGCGCCGCTACTACGACGATCTCGCCGCCCTGGTCGATCGCATCCTGTCGGCGATGGCGCTGTCGCTCGGCCTGCCAAGCGACCACTTCGCACCCCTGACCGACCACCACACCTCCGCGTTGCGGTTGCTCCACTATCCCGATCTGTCCGGGGTGGAACCCGAGGACGGCCAACTGCGAGCCGGAGCCCACTCCGACTACGGCACGCTCACCCTGTTGCGCCAGGACGATGCTCCGGGCGGGCTCGAGGTGCTCAGTCGCGACGGGTCGTGGATCCCGGCGTCTCCGGTCGACGGGGCCTACGTCGTGAACATCGGCGACGCCCTCGAACGCTGGACCAACGGACGCTGGCGCTCCACCCTCCACCGGGTGGTGCTCCCGCCCGCGGACGCGAACGGCTCGACCAATCGGCAGTCGATCGCCTTCTTCCACAACGCGAACTGGAATGCGGTCATCGACTGCCTCGATCCGTGTCGGCCGGCCGACCCCGCCGAACTGCTCCCGCCGATCACAGCCGGGAGGCACCTGATGGAGAAGTTCCGCCGCACGCAGAGCGATCAGCACCTGTGACGACTCCTCCCGATGTCCACCGGGCGCGGTCGCGGACCTTCAAACCGCGCCGACGACGACTGTCACCGACCCGCGAGGCGGCACTCGAGCGACTCCTCCCGCAACTCGGGCTCGAGGTCATCGGCCCGACCCTCGACCCAGTGGAGGTCTTCGGACGTCAGG
Source organism: Actinomycetota bacterium (assembly GCA_010024485.1). Lineage (GTDB taxonomy): Bacteria > Actinomycetota > Acidimicrobiia > Acidimicrobiales > Ilumatobacteraceae > Casp-actino5. Next base: position 2,551 of record RGGX01000003.1, read on the forward strand.
CGCCCCTCGTGATCGAGATCGGCTGCGGGGCAGGTGAGGCGGCGCTCGCGATGGCCTCAGCCGACCCGTCGACCGACCTCATCGCCTGCGATGTGCACACCCCGGGGATCGCCCGGCTGCTCACCGAGATTGACCGACTCGGACTCACCAACCTCCGTGTGGTCCACGGCGACGCGCTCGACTTCGCCGCCCGCCTGCGGCCCCACAGCCTCGACGAGGTCCGCATCTTCTTCCCCGACCCCTGGCCGAAGCCGAGGCAGCGTCAACGCCGACTCGTCCGAACCGACCTCCTCGAGACCATCATCGGACTCATGGCCGTCGGCGGGCACCTCCGGATCGCGACCGACGTCGACGACTACGCCGAGCAGATCGTCGAGGTCTGCGGAGCCGAGCCACGGCTCGAGGGTGGACCGGTCCCGCGCCCGCAGGAGCGACCGATCACCCGATTCGAACTCAAGGGGCTCGAGGCGGGGCGCACCGTCACCGACTTCTCCTATCGGGTCCGAGGCGACCGTGACTGAGGGCATCGCTGACGGTCGGCGTCTGCATCGTCCGGCACCGGCTCCCGAGGCGATGCCGAGACCTCTGCTGTCGCAGCGGGCCGAGGAGCGCCTCGGCCCCCGGCATCGTCAGGTCCTCGACCAACTCGAGCAGCTCTTCCTCGAGGAGGGGTTCGCCGGGATCAGCGTGCGCGAGCTGGCCGCAAACGTCGGATGTTCGCGGCGAACCCTCTACGAGTTGGCCCCGTCCAAGGACGAACTGGTGCTCGTGGTGCTCGACCGCTTCCTGCACCGCGTCGGGCGCACGGCCCTCGACGCCATCGACCGTGAGCAGTCCCACGCCGACTGCATCCGCTCGTACTTCCGGGGCGGGGTGGAACTCCAGCGGCTCTCGCAGACCTTCGCCGAGGACCTCGCCGATGACCCCGCCGCTCGGCGCCTGCTCGACCGGCACTTCCGATACGTGATGGCAGTCACCGAGGAACTCGTCGCTGAGGGTGTGGCCGCCGGAGAGTTCCGGCAGGTGTCACCGGCGATCGTCGCCGGGGTGCTCGCCGGGAGCGGGCTCTACTTCAACCAGGTGGAGATCACCCATCCGGATCCGACCGACGAGATGCTCGACCTCGTGATCCGCTCGATCCTCGCCTGAGGGTCGGCCGTCACTCCTCGAGCAGTGAGCCGAGGCGCTCGGTCGCCTCGATGAACTCCTCGACCATCTCGTAGACGACTCGCGCGGCGGGCTTCGACTCGTTCATCGACCCGACGACCTGACCGACGAAGTAGTTGGCGAGGCGGGCGGCGCCGGTGTCGTCGTTGTGAGCGGCCCGGTCGATGCGTCGGATGGCGTCGTCGACGAGCATCGGTTGGAGCGGCATCGGCAGTGGAGCCGGGTTGGCCGGGTCCTCCCATGCGTCGGTCCAGGCGGTGCGCAACTGGCGTGCGGGCTTGCCGGTGCGCGACCGGGATCGGATGGTGTCGGAGGAGGACGCGGCGAGGAACTTCTGCTTCACCGTCGGGTGGGTCTCGGCCTCCTCGGTGGTGAGCCACACCGACCCGCACCACACGCCCTCGGCGCCGAGCGCCATGGCGGCCGCCATCTGCCGGCCACGGCCGACACCCCCCGCACCGAGGACCGGGACCCGGTCGCCGATCGCGTCGACGATCTCCGGCACGAGGATCATCGTGCCGATCTCACCGGTGTGTCCGCCGGCCTCGGAGCCCTGGGCGATGACGAGGTCGACCCCCGCGGCGACGTGACGCTCGGCGTGCTGCGCCTTGCCGGCCAGCGCGCCGACGAGTCGGCCCTCGGCGTGGGATCGCTCGAGCATGTGCGCCGGAGGTGGACCGAGCGCGTTGACGATCAGCGCGGGTCGATGGGCGAGGGAGATCTCGAGCTGTGGAGCGGCCCGCTCAGCGGTGAGGGGAGGGGCGTCGCCGTGGGAGGCGAGACCCCGCTCGCCGCGGTCGTCGTCGGGCAGCGCGGGCACGTCGAACTCGTCGAGGAGACGGTCCACGAAGGCCCGGTGCTCCTCGGGGATCATGCCGACGAGGTCCTGCACCCGTGCGCCGCCCCCGTCGCTGCCGGTGTACTTCGCGGGGGCGATCAGATCGACGCCGTAGGGCCGGTCGCCGATCTGGTCCTCGATCCACTCGAGGTCGATCTCGAGTTGGTTGTCGGAGTGTCCGACCGCGCCGAGCACACCGAGGCCCCCGGCCTTGGAGACCGCTGCCACCACGTCTCGACAGTGACTGAAGGCCAGGATCGGCAGGTCGATCCCGAACATCTCTGTGACCCTGGTCCTCATGACACCTCACCGGTCCTTCCTGATCTCGATTCCGACCAGGTCATCCCGTGGTCGCCGTGGATGTCGCGCGGCAGGCCGAGCACCTGCTCCGCGACGATGTTCCGCTGCACGGCGAACGTACCGCCGCCGAGGGTGAGCGCCGGGGCGAACAGGTAGCCGTAGTGCCACACCGGGTCGGTGTCGGGGAACTGGCTGTCGCTTCCGCGCGGGAAGTTGATGTCGGTCGCCCCCGAGCGCGCGCCCGCTGGCACCGCGCCGCTGGGTCCGGAGCCCTCGAGCATCCCCGCGGCGCCGGTGAGGTCCTTGGCGAGTTCCATGACGTGCTGGCCGTGCTCGTCTCCCATGATCTTCTGCACCGAGGCCTCCTCGCCCGGTGTTCGACCGCTGAGTCGGGCGCTCAGCGTTCGGAGCCGATTGAGCCGGAGCACCTCGGCCTCTATGTGGAGGGCCGCGATGCGCTGGCGGAGGACCGGGTCGGTGACCGGAGGCCCGGAGCGGATGAGGTCGAGGAGGTTGTTCGCCGACGGGCCGGTGCCCCACATCGAACCCGAGGAGGAGAGCGAGACACGCTCGTTCGCGAGCGTGACCTTGGCGAGTCGCCAACCGTCACCCTCGGCGCCGACGAGATGGTCGGCCGGCAGGCGGACGTCGTCGAAGAACGTCTGATTGAACGAGTGCGCGGTCGTCATGTCGACGATGGGCGAGAGCGTGATGCCGGGCAGGTCCATCGGCACCAGGAAGTAGGAGATGCCCTTGTGTTTCGGGACGTCGGGATCGGTGCGGGCGATGAGGATCCCGTAGTCGGCGTGGTGGGCGCCGCTCGACCAGATCTTCGAGCCGTTGATCACGTACTCGTCGCCGTCGCGCACCGCTCTGGTGGCGAGTGAGGCGAGATCGCTGCCCGAGTCGGGCTCGCTGAACAACTGGCACCAGGTCTCCTCACCCGAGAAGATCTTCGGGAGGAACCGCTCCTTCTGCCAGTCGCTTCCCGCCAGCAGGATGGTCGGTGCCGCCCAGCCGACGCCGATCGCGTTCGTGGTGGACGCGGTGCGCGTCACCCCTCCGCGCCGGAGCTCGTCGTCGATGATGAGCTGGTGCATCGGGTCGGCGTCGAGACCCCACGGTCGGGGCCAATGGGGGACGATGTACCCGGCCTCGGAGAGATCGGCGTTGGAGGGCTCCGGATGCTCGGCGAGCCAGGCGCGCACCTCGAGTCGGCGGGGGTCGTCGTCTCCTGGGAGGTCGAAGTCCATGGTGATCGTCCTGGTCGGGTCGGTGTCGTCTCGGGGTCAGGTCCTCGGTGCCGGACCGTCGGTGGCGTCTCCGGCGAAGGCCTGGGCCCGGAGCATCCAGTCTCGTGCAGGGCCGTCGGAGGCCACGAGTCGGGTGTCGTCGAGGTGACGGCGCTGGGTGACCACGAGGCAGAAGTCTTCGGCTGGTCCCGTGACTCGACCCACCTCATCGGCGTGTTCCCAGGACCAGGTGTCACCGGACGGCGCGGTGAGCGACACCGACACCTCGCCAGCCGGTCGTTCGAGACCTCGGTTCGCGTATGACCACCCTCGGGTGATGACCCCGAGTTGGGCGATGTGCCGCAGTCGGTCGGTGGCGACCCGGGTGCCACCGACGGTGTCGACGATGTCCTGCCCGTGGGCCCAGGCCTCCATGAGGCGGGCGGTGAGGAACGACTTCGAGCTCATCGAGGGCCCGTACCACTCGATGCGACGGTCGTCGCTGAGCGGCGCCGACGCCTCGGCCAGCGCGCTTCGGCCTTCCCGCCACGCCGCGAGCAGTTCGGCGGGGTGCATCGCTCGGAACTCGCCGAGGGTCAGGTCCTCGACGGCGGAGGGATCGTCGAACAGCCCGATCAATTGGTCGCGGTGCTCGATGAAGGCATCGGGGTCGACGATGGCGAGGGCCGCCGTCCGGTCGAAGTAGGTGAGGTGTCCGATCTGGTCGGCGACCGACCACCCGGGGCTGGGGGTGGCGAGGGCCCAGGCGTCGTCGGTGAGCGGCGCGACGACAGTGTCGAGGTCGTCCTGCTCGGCGATCAGGTCGGCGGTGACGGCTGCGACGTCCATGTGCTCCTCCCGGTTCCGGCACCGGTCGAGCGGTACCAGTTGACACCGAATGGTACCAAACCTAACCTTTGTCTGTGAATCAGCGCTCGTCGGGACCGGTGCTGCGATCGCGTCTCGACACCCGGAGTGAGGCCTATCGGGCCAATGCCGTCGAGATGGAGGCCCTCTGGGCCACCGTCGCCGCCGAGATGGCTGCCGTGCCGACCATCGGCGGCCAGCGCTATGTCGACCGTCACCGTCAGCGCGGCAAGATGCTGGCCCGCGAGCGCATCGAACAGCTCATCGATCCCGACACCCCGTTCCTCGAGCTGTCCCCGCTCGCCGGATGGGGTTCGGAGTTCCCGGTCAGCGCCGGCGTGGTGAACGGCATCGGCATCGTCGAGGGCACCGAGGTAGCCATCACCGCGACCGACATGACCTATCGCGGCGGTTCGATGAACCCCCGCTCGGTCGACAAGAACATGCGCTTTCAGGAGATCGTCCGCGCCAACCGCCTCCCGTGGATCTCGCTCAACGAGTCGGCTGGGGCCGACCTGCCGCATCAGGCCGACATCTTCATCCGCGGCGGGGAGGGCTTCCGGAATCAGACGCAACTGTCGCGCCTCGGGATCCCGACCATCACCGTCGGTTTCGGGCCCGCCACCGCCGGTGGTGCCTACACCCCGGGGATGAGCGACTACACGGTGTTCGTGAAGGGCCGTGGCACCGCCTATCTGGGTGGACCTCCGCTGGTGAAGATGGCGATCGACGAGATCGTCGACGAGGAGACCCTCGGTGGGGCGGAGATGCACACCCGGGTGAGCGGGCTCTCCGACTACCTGGCCGTGGATGAGATGGACGCGCTCCGCATCACCCGCGAGATCGTCGCGCACCTCCGCTGGCGCAAACTCGGACCGGGGCCGACCCTCGCCCCCGACCCTCCCGTTCACGACCCGGATGAGCTCATCGGCTGCGCCTCGGCCGACGTCCGGGTGCCCTTCGACATGCGCGAGGTGCTGGCCCGCGTGCTCGACGGGGATGGGGATCGATCGGTGGGTTCCCGGTCGGGCTGCTCGGCAACAACGGCATCCTGTTCTCCGAGGAGGCCTCCAAGGGGGCGCAGTTCATCCAACTCTGCAATCGCAGCGACACCCCGCTGATCTTCCTCCACAACATCACCGGGTTCATGGTGGGCTCCAAGGCCGAGCGCGGTGGCATCATCCGCAACGGGGCCAAGCTGATCAACGCGGTGTCGAACTCGACGGTCCCGCACATCGTGGTCATGGTCGGCGCGTCCTACGGGGCCGGCAACTACGGCATGGCGGGCAAGGCCTACGACCCGCGTTTCATCTTCACCTGGCCGAATCATCGGATCGCGGTGATGGGTGGCCGCCAGCTCGCCGGGGTGATGGACATCGTGGCCCGCAACGCGGCCGCCGGCCGGGGTGTCGAGGTCGACGAGGACGAGCTCAACGCGCGCAAGGAGGCCCTCGAGGCCCAGATCGAGTCGGAGTCCTCGGCGCTCTACTCGACCGGACGGGTGTGGGACGACGGCATCATCCACCCGAACGACACCCGGCACGTGCTCACCATGGCGCTCTCGGTGACCCATTCGGCCGAGGTGCGCGGAGCCACCGAGTACGGGGTGTGGAGGCACTGATGGACGCCCGCCCGATCGACCGTCTCCTCATCGCCAACCGCGGAGAGATCGCGATCCGGATCGCGCGCACCGCGCGGCGCCTCGGCATCTCCCCGGTCGGTGTCCACTCCGACGCCGACCGCGGGGCCGCCCACGTACGCGCGATGGATCTCTCCATCGCCCTCGGCGGGTCGACCCCGGCCGCTTCCTACCTGCGCGTCGAGGCCGTGGTCGACGCCGCGGTGCAGTCCGGCTGCGACGCGGTGCATCCGGGCTACGGCTTCGTCGCCGAGAACGCCGAGGCGGCGAGAGCGGTGGAGGCTGCCGGTCTCATCTGGGTGGGCCCGACCCCCGAGCAGATCGAGTTACTCGGCGACAAGATCGCCGCCAAGCGTGCTGCCGTCGAGGCGGACGTGCCGACCACCTCGATCCACACCGTCGACCCCGGCGCTCCGCCTCCCGAGGGGGTCACCATGCCGGCGCTGGTCAAGCCGCCTCCCGCGAGGCGTTGTCGGCCTTCGGCGACGCGACAGTGTTCATCGAGCCCTACATCGAGGCCGGACGCCACGTCGAGGTCCAGGTCATGGCGGACGCGCACGGGTCGGTGATCCACCTCGGCGAGCGCGACTGCTCGGTGCAGCGACGGAATCAGAAGGTCATCGAGGAGGCCCCGGCTCCCGGGCTCGACGATGCCGTGCGCGAATCGCTCCGCTCCGGCGCGGTCGCCCTGGCCCGCCATGTCGGCTACCGGGGTGCTGGAACCGTCGAGTTCCTCGTCGGGCCCGATGGCACGACGACCTTCCTCGAGGTGAACACCCGTCTGCAGGTCGAGCACCCGGTCACCGAGGCGATCACCGGCCTCGACCTCGTCGAGATGCAGCTGCTCGTCGCTGCCGGTCGACCCCTTGCGATCACCCAGGAGGAGGTCCGGTTCGACGGCCATGCCATCGAAGCCCGGGTGGTCGCCGAGGATCCGGCCGCCGGATGGCTCCCCTCCACCGGTCGCATCGAACGGTTCTCCATCGATGGTCAGGTCCGGGTCGACTCGGGCGTTGAGTCGGGCAGCATCGTCACCACCGACTACGACTCGCTCCTCGCCAAGGTGATCGCCCACGGACCCGACCGCGACACCGCCCGGCGACGACTGCGGGCCGAACTGCGCTCCGCGGAGATCGAGGGGGTGCGGACCAACGTCGACATGCTGGTGGCCCTCCTCGACGACGACGACTTCGCGGAGGCGCGGGTCGACACCGGTCTCCTCGCGAGGTCACCGTCGATCATCGCCGGCTCTCGCCCGGGGGGATCCGACCTCGAGGCCCACCTCCTCGCTGTCGTCGCCACCATGGAGTCGGCGAACCGCGCGGCCGACCGCCACTGGTCGACGGTGCCCTCCGGGTGGCGGAACCTCCGTACCCGCGGTCAACGGGTCGCGCTCATCGAGGACGGGGGAGCCGAAGCCGTCGAGCACGCCGTCGAGTACGAGGTGGTCGCGGTGTCCGGTTGCGAGGACCACTGGTCGGTGCGCCTCGGCCCGTGGCCCGAACCCGATGAGGCCGGTGCCCTCGCCGAGGATGAGCGGACCGTGCGCTCCGTGCGCCGCGTGATGCGGTCCAGGGATGATGGAGCCGTGGTCGACATCGAGGTCGACGGGCTCGCCCGGTCGGTCTCGGTCCGTCGAGCCGGCACGGTGTTCGTCGCCACCGATGCGAGCGGCCGCACCAGGTGGACCGCCCGTCCGCGCTTCACCGATCACGAGTCGGAGATGGTCGGGTCCGGTCCGGTCGCGCCGCTCCCCGGAACGGTGATCGCCGTCTCGGTGACCGCCGGTCAGACGGTCGCCGCCGACGAGGTGCTGATGGTGGTCGAGGCCATGAAGATGGAGCATCAGATCACCGCGCCGGCTGCGGGTGTGGTCGCCGAGGTCCGGTTCGCCGTCGGTGATCGGGTGGACATGGGGGACCTCCTCGTCCTCCTCGACACCGGTGACGGGTCGTGAGCGAACCGATCCGCATCGCGAACTGCTCGGGTTTCTTCGGGGACCGGCTCTCAGCCGCGCGGGAGATGGTCGACGACGGTCCGATCGACGTCCTGACCGGTGACTGGCTGGCCGAACTGACGATGCTCATCCTCGCGCGCATCAGAGCCAAGAATCCCGGCAGGGGGTTCGCCTCGACCTTCGTGACCCAGATGGAGCAGGTGATGGGGACCTGTCTCGACCGGGGCATCACCGTCGTATCGAACGCTGGCGGGCTCGACCCGGCCGGTTGCGCCGAGCAGCTCGCCGAGGTCGCCGACCGGCTCGGCCTGTCACCGCGGATCGCCTATGTCGACGGCGACGACCTCATGCCCCGGATCGGTGAGCTCGCCGACAGCGGGGCGCTCTCGCCGTTCGGATCGAGCGCGCTCCCCGACATCGGCGGCCTGGTGTCCGCCAACGCCTACCTCGGCTGCTGGGGGATCGTCGAGGCGCTCGACGCGGGGGCCGACATCGTGGTCACCGGCCGGGTGACGGACGCGGCCGTGGTCTGCGGGCCCGCCGCCCACCATCACGGTTGGGGCCGCGAGGATCACGACGCCCTCGCCGGAGCCGTGGTCGCGGGGCACGTCATCGAGTGCTCCGCCCAGGCGACCGGCGGCAACTACTCCTTCTTCGAGGAGATCCCCGGCCTCGAACACGTCGGTTTCCCATGGGCCGAGATCGCCGCGGACGGCTCCTCGGTGATCGGCAAGCACGACGGGACCGGGGGAGCGGTCACGGTCGGCACCGTCACCAGCCAGATCCTCTACGAGATCGCCGGCCCGGCCTACCTCGGCCCCGATGTCGTCTCCCACTTCGACACCATCGAAGTGGAGCAGCTCGCCGCCGACCGGGTCCGCATCTCCGGGGTGCGCGGAACCGCCCCGACCGGCACCGTGAAGGTGGCGATGAACGAGCTCGGTGGGTACCGCAACGACCTCGTGGTCGCCCTCACCGGCCTCGATGTCGAGGCCAAGGCCGAGGTCGCCCTCGCGGCCTTCTGGGATGCCTGCCCCCACGGGCCCGACGACTTCGCCTCCTGCACCACGCGCATCGTCCGCCGCGAGCACGCCGACCCCGAGTCGAACGAGGCGGCCACCGCGGAGCTCCGCATCTCGGTGAAGGACCCCGATGAGCGGCGGGTCGGACGCGCGTTCTCGAACGCCATGGTGGAGACGGCGCTGGCGAGCATCCCGGGCATGTACCTCTTGAGCGGTGGCCCCTCGGCCGGCCAGGCCTACGGGGTGTACCGACCGGCGCTCGTGCCGGCCGACCTCGTACCGCAGTACGTGCACTTCGAGGGGCGCGCCACCGTCGTCGACACCCCGTCGGGCGGAGGCGAGACCCGTGAGGGGCTCGGCGCCTCGGAGCCGCCACCATCGCCGGCCGTCACGGCGACGAGGCCGATCCCGATCGGGCGGCTCATCGGGACGCGCAGCGGTGACAAGGGAGGCGACGCCAACCTCGGGGTGTTCACCCGCGATGACTCGGCCTATGCCTGGGTTGCCGACTGGCTCGACGTCGACCGTCTCCGGTCGCTGTTGCCCGAGATCGGGTCGTTGCCGGTCGAGCGCCACCTGCTCCCGCGACTCCGGGCGATGAACTTCGTGATCCGGGGCCTCCTCGAGGAGGGTGTCGCGGCCTCCACCAGAGGGGACGCGCAGGCCAAGAGCCTCGGGGAGTGGTTGAGGGCCAGAGTTGTCGAGGTGCCCGTCGACCTGATCGACTCCTGAGTCGATGAGCGCAGCCCAGCCACTCGCGGGTATCCGCGTGATCGACCTCACCTCGGTGGTCATGGGTCCGCTCGGCACCCAGATGCTCGCCGACCTCGGCGCCGATGTGATCGCGATCGAGGCCCCACTCGGTGATGCCAACCGCCACATGGGGACCGGCCCGCACCCCGAGCTCTCCGGAGTCGCCCTCAACCTGCTTCGCAACAAGCGGTCGATCGTGCTCGACCTCCGGAGCGAGAGCGGGCACGACGCCCTGCTCCGACTCATCCGCACCGCCGACGTGTTCGTGACCAACCTCCGGCCCGGCTCGCGGGAGCGGGCGCGCATCACCCGCGGTGATCTCGCTCAGGCGCGGCCCGACCTGATCTGGTGCGCGGCGGCCGGATACCCCGAGGACAGCGACCGCGCCGACGATGCTGCCTACGACGACATCATCCAGGCGGCGACCGGCCTCGTCGACGTGGCCGAGCGCTCCGGTCTGCCCCCCGTGCTCTCGCCGACCCTGCTCGTCGACAAGGTGTGCGGTATGGCGCTCGCGCAGGCGGTGACCACCGGTCTGTTGCACCGGGAGCGCACCGGTGAGGGGTCCGAGACCGTGCTCGCGATGTACGACATCGTCCGCGGTTTCCTCCTGGTCGAACACGGCGCGGCGGCGATCGCCGAGCCACCCCAGGGCAGGAGCGGCTACCCGCGGCTGCTGAGTCATGAGCGGCGCCCGCTGCGCACCACCGATGGACTGGTGGTGATCCTCGCCTACGAGCGCCATCAGTTCGAGGGGTTGATCACCATCGGTGGTCGTCGTGAGATGCTCGCCGATGAGCGGTTCATGACCCGGCTCGGTCGCCTCGATCACATCGACGAGCTCTACCGCGAGTACCAACGGATCGCGGATGGGCACTCGACGGCGTCGTTCCTCGCCGCCTGCGCGGACCACGGTGTGCCCGCAGCGGCAGTCGAGACCCTCGACGACATCGTCGCCGGTCTGCCGGTCGTCGAGCATCCCGTCGCGGGCACCTACCGCCACACCCCGCCCCTCGTCGGCGGGCTCGGGGTCACCGAGGGTCCGCGGCGTCCGGCGCCTCTGCTCGGCGAGCACGGTCGCGAGGTGCTCGCCGAGGTCGGGTTGAGCGAGTCCGAGATCGACGCGCTCGAGGAGACCGGAGTGCTCGGTCGCTACGGTCGATCGTCATGAGCGGTGACGAGTCCCACGTGCCGACCCCGGAGCATCCCGGTCGGCCTCGCGACGAGGTGCATGCCCTCCCGTCGTATCGGCCGGGCCGCGATGCCGCCCAGGCCGAGCGCGACCATGGGATCACCGGCGCGGTGAAGCTCGCCTCCAACGAGATGCCGGAGGGGCCGATCGGCGCGGTGGTCGACGCGGTGACCGCGGCGGTGACCGGTGTCAACCGCTACGCCGATCACCGGGCCGGAACCGTGCGCGAGGCCCTCGCGACTCGACTCGGTCTCGGAGCCGAGAGCGTGACGGTCGGGAACGGCTCCTCCGGTGTGCTGCAGCAGATCTTCCAGACCTACGTGGCGCGCGGCGACCGGGTGCTCTTCCCCTGGCGGTCCTTCGAGGTGTACCCCATCTACACACGGCTCGCCGGTGGAGAGGCGGTGACCGTCCCACTCGACGCCCGCCTCCACGTCGACGTGGATGGCCTGATCGCCGCGCTGACCCCCGACACCCGTCTGGTGGTGGTGGCGACCCCGAACAACCCGACGGGCACCGCGACCTCGACGGCGGATCTGGCCCGTCTCGCCGAGGCCGCCGGCATGGGGACGATCGTGGTGGTCGACGAGGCCTACCGCGAGTTCGACGACCGCGGTGACGACGCGGTCCGCGACCTCGTCGGGACGTATCCGAACGTGGTGGTCACCCGGACGCTCTCTAAGGCCCAGGGCCTGGCCGGACTCCGGATCGGCTACGGGATCGGACATCCGGCGGTGATCGGCGACATCGACAAGGTCGCCCTCCCGTTCGCGGTGAACGCCCTCGCCCAGGCCGCTGCGCTGGCCGCCCTCGATCACCCTGAGGAGATCGCCGAGCGGGTGGCCCGGGTGGTCGAGGAACGGATTCGGGTCGAGTCGGCCCTGCGTGAGTCGGGATGGGATCTGGCGGATCATCGTGGCAACTTCATCTGGTTGCCGACTGGTGCCGACACCGGTCGGGTCGCCCTCGACCTCGAGCGGGCCGGTGTGGTGGTGAGGTCGTTCGGCGATGAGGGCATCCGGGTGACCATCGGCACGAGGGCGGAGAACGACCGTTTCCTCACTGCCCTCGCCGGCGTTTCGCCGACCGGTTGACCGCATCGTGGCAAGATCGCGGTGTGAACCCACTCCGATTCCTGTTCCCGGCTGACCCGAGGCTGGTGGGCAAGACCCCCGACTACCGGTTCTCGCTCGCGAACGAGCGGACGTTCCTCTCGTGGATCCGCACCTCGCTCGCGTTGGTGGCAGGTGGCATCGGCGCGATCGTCCTCCTCGAGGACGTCGCCGGGGCGGAGGTGCTCGGGGTGGTCGTGCTGGTGTTCGCGTTCCTCGCGGCAGCGACCGCCTATCGCCGTTGGGCGCTCAACGAACGCTCCATCAGGCTCGATGAACCGCTACCCCCTTCACCCCTCCCGCAGATCATGGCGACCGGTGTCGCGGTGATCGGCATCGTCGCTGTCGTCCTCCTGATCGTCGACTCGCGGTGAGCGAGCAGGCCCGTCCAACGACGGTCTTCGACCCGGGGGTGCAGCACGAGCGGACCGCCCTCGCTTGGGAGCGGACCGCGATCGCGATGATGGTGGCGGGCGCGATCCTGGGTCGATACGCCTCGACTCACGGGCACTTCGTGCTCGGCACCCTCGGGGTGCTCTGGGTGGCGCTCGGTGGTGGGGTGCTGCTGTGGGCAGCCCGGCACTACGAGGACCTCCACGGCCCACTGCGCGCGGGGGAGACCCCGGCGCATCCGACGGCGACGAGGATCATCGGTGTCTCCACCGTGTCGTTCACCGGGGTCGCCCTGATCCTCGCCGTCTACCTCACGGTGGTCGACCCGTGACCCGGGCCGTCATCACCGGTTGGGGCAAGTGCCGGCCACCGCTGTCGTTGACCAACGCGGATCTCGAGCGGCTGGTCGAGACCTCCGATGACTGGATCGCTGACCGGACCGGCATCGTCGAGCGGGGCATGTGCCATATGGAGACGACGGACATGGCCGAGGTAGCCGCCCGTCACGCTCTCGCCGCTGCCGGTCTCGAGCCGACCGACCTCGACCTCATCATCATGTGCACCCTCACTCCGGAGGTGTCCTGTCCGAGCGGCGCCTGCTCACTCCAGGAGCGCCTCGGGGCGGTCAACGCGGCGGCGTTCGATCTGAACGCGGCCTGCTCGGGGTTCGTCTACGGCTCGGTGACGGCGGCCTCGATGATCGCGGCCGGCGCCAAGCGGACGGTGCTGGTCGTCGGCGTCGAGAAACTCCACTTCCTGATCGACTACCGGGATCGCAACACCTGCGTGCTCTTCGGCGACGGTGCCGGCGCCGCGGTCTACCAGGCGAGTGATGATCCCGACGTCCCCGATGCCGGTGCGCCCGGCGTGCTCGGCACCGATCTCGGCGCTGACGGTGTGGCCGGGTCGACGATGGTGGTGCCCACCCTCGGATCCCGCGGCGAGTTGTCGTCGTTCCGTGATCCCGAGCACTCCCGGCTCCACTTCGAGGGCCAGGCGGTCTTCAAGATCGCGGTGCGCGGCATGATCGACTCGGTGTGTCGGGCGCTCGACCGGGCGGGCCTCACCGCCGACGACGTCGACCTCGTGGTGCCGCACCAGGCGAACGAGCGGATCGTGCGGGCAGCGGCGTCGCGTCTCGGGCTCACCGAGGATCAGGTCATGTTGAACATCGCGACCCACGGCAACACCTCAGCGGCCTCGATCCCGATGGCCCTGAACGATGCCCTCGACACCGCGAGGGTGAGGCCCGGTGACATCGTGGTGTTCACCGCCTTCGGCGGAGGGGTCACCTGGGGCTCGGTGGTGTTGCGCTGGGGGGACCGGGTGGAGCGGCTCGGGACGAGCGACGCGGCCCTCGGTCCGGTCGACATGACCGTCGACGAGCTGCTCGCGCGGAACCGCGAGTTCTTCGCTCCGCTCCACGACTGATCGGGGCGCGGTCGTCTCACCGCGGTCAGCCGATGCCGCTGAGGATGTCGACGAGGATCCCGATCCCGGATCCCGCGACGAGCGCGAGCACGAGGCGCTCGAAGGTCGGCCCGCTGAGACGGGAGCGAAGGCGGGCACCGACTGGGATCGTGGCCAGCACGATCACCGTGAGCAGCGCCGAGACGCCGAGACGTCCGTCGAGGTCACCGCGAACTGCGAGCACCGCGGTCTGCGCGGTACCGGTGAGGAGGAAGGCGGTGGCGATCGACAGGACGAAGGCCTCCCGCGAGAGTCGGAGGCCGTGATGCCAGGCGGCAACGATCGGTCCGGAGATCCCCGCCGCGCCCTGGAACACCCCGGCGAGTCCACCGACCCAGGGGCCGACGAGACGCCGCCGGTGGACCGGGAGGCGCAGGTCGGGTCGGCGCAGTTGCTGGAGCACCCAGGCGGCGATCGCGATGACGAGCACGCTGAGTGTCAGCTCCTCGGGGATCACGCCGAGTGTGAGTGCCCCGCCGACGGCGCCGATGATGCCGATGGCGCAGAATGCCGCGAGGCCCTCGGTCTCGGACCGGGCGGCGCGGTGGCTCCAGGCGATTCCGAGGTTCTGGGCGGCGTTGGGGATGGCGATGACGGCGATCGCGGTGGTCGGTCCGGTGTAGAGCGACATGATCGGCACCGCGATGATCGGGAAACCCATACCGGTGACGCTCTTCACGAGCGACCCGGCGAGGACCGCGGCGATGATGACCGCGATCTCGGTGGTGGTCACCCGTCCGACCCGTCGAGGGAGATGAGGCCGTCGATCGAGTCGATGACCGTTGTCGACTCACCCTCGCGGATCTCGAGTCGGAATGTGGGGCCGCGGAGGTCGACGCTGAGGTTGGCCTCGCGGTCCTGGTCCGACCAGACCAGGCCGAGGGTGGCGTCATCGCCGTCGGTGACGGAGAAGTCGGCGTCGAAGAGTTCGGAGTGCCGGCAGCGCCAGCGCAGGAGGGCGAGCAGCGCTCTCACCACCGGTCGGTCGAGGTCCGCGTTCAGTTCGAAGGGCGAGTAGTGGTGACGGTTGATGTCGCGGCCGACACCGCTCGATCCGAGGAGCTCGAGATCGTTGGTCCCGGCGAGGAGGCCGACGTAGTAGATCTGCGGGGTTCCCGGGGTGAACACCTGGATGAGACGGGCGATGAGGTAGGCGAGGTCATCGCGGCCGAGGGCCTCGTAGTAGGTGCAGTTCACCTGGTAGATGTCGAGGTTGGATGCCGCCGCACCGGTCGCGAGTTGGCTGGTTCCGCCGCTGCGTCGGTGGATGCCGGCGACGAGGTCGGCCACCTGCGCATCGTCGAGGAGCCCGGGGCGGGTGCGGTCGGAGGGGTCGGCGGCCACATCGACGATCCCGATGCCGTCGTGGGTGTCGAGCACGGTGACGCAGTTGTTCGGCCGGATCTCGTACCACCGTCGGAGCACCGCCGAGGTCCCTCGGTAGATGGCGTCGAGTACGAGCGGGGGGAGGGCGAAGTCGTACACGAGGTCGACCCGGGACGCGATCTCGATCTGATCGACGTGGTGGCCGTGGATCTCGACGAGCACCTCCATCCCGCCGCGGCGACAGCGCTCGGCGAACTCCCCGATGAACTCGAAGGTCTCGGGGATCATGAAGCACGAGGTGCCGGCTCGCTTCACGGCGTAGCCGACGGCGTCGAGGCGCACCAGTGAAACCCGACCCCGCTCGAAGGCCTGCACGATGCTCTCGAGGTAGTCGCGACCCGGTTCGGACTCGATGTCGATGTCGATCTGGCGGGAGGTGAAGGTGGTCCACGCCATGCGGGTGGAGCCGTCGGCCGTGGCGACCTTGGTGAAGGGCATGCCGGGGCGCGGCCGGTAGATCGCGGCGAGCGCGGCCTCGGGGGCGCCGTCGGGGAAGACGCTCGACAGGGTGAGGAACATCCCGTCGAAGGGCGAATCGCTCCCGCGGGCGAGCCAGTCCGTGAACTGCTCGGACTCGTCCGAGACGTGGTTGATGATGAGATCGGCCATGACCTCGTGATCGCTGGCCAGGTCGACGATGTCGTCCCAGTCGCCGACTCGGGGGTCGACCGTGGTGTGGTCGGCGGGATCGAAACCGGCGTCGGCCCCGTCGATCGGCACGAAGAACGGGAGGACGTGGACGCCCCCGAACGCGCCGGCGAGGGGTCCGCGCAGCATCTGCGCGACACCTCTCAGGTCGCCGGCGAAGCGGTCGGCGTAGGTGATGAGTTGCGGACGGTTGAGCATCGGAGCGAACGGTACTGGTCGCTCACACGGCTCAGCTGAAGCGGACGGCGATGTCCTCGAGCAGTCCGGTCTCGGACGCGAACTCCTCATCGTCGGCGCCTGCCACCTCCCGGGCCGCGGAGAACAGCGCGCGTCGGAGGACGCTGCTCGAGATGCGCTGGTCGAGGTCGTCGAGCATCGAGGTGACCCGGTCCTCGGCGACGGCGGTCTGGGCCGTGGTGACCGCCCGTCCAAGGAGTTGCTCGAAGGGTGTTTCGGGAGGCAGATCGTCGCGCCAGTCGGTGGAGATCTCGCGGATGGCGGCGATCTCGGACTCGTCGAGTCGAGTGTCGACGGCCATGACGAGGCAGAGCAGTTCGAGGGCCGCGAGGTGCTCGTCGTCGGCGGTGGCGAGCACCGCCACTCCCCGATACAGGTCAGCCAACTGTCGTTCCATGATGTGGAACCGTAGACCGCCCGCGGTCTACGGCGGTGGAGTGTGTAGACCGCCCGCGGTCTACGGCGGTGGAGTGTGTAGACCGCCTGCGGTCTGCGGTGGCGGAGCCCCTCAGTGGGGGAGTGACCGGCGGATGAAGTCGAGTTGGTGGAGCAGCAGGTTCTCCGCCACCACCTCCTGCGGGGTCATGTGGCTCACGCCGACCAGCGGCAGCACCTCGTGCGGACATCCGGCAGCAAGCAGCGCCGAGGACAGTAGAAGTGTGTGGGCGGCGACGACGTTGTCGTCGGCGAGCCCGTGGATGAGCAGGAGCGGCCGCTCGAGCCTCGCCGGCCCGACGACCAACGAGTCGGCGTCGTATCGCTCCGGTGCCTCGGCAGGACTCCCGAGGTAGCGCTCGGTGTAGTGCGTGTCGTACCAGCGCCAGTCGGTCACCGGTGCGCCAGCGACCCCGCAGTGGAAGACGTCCGGTCGTCGCATGACGGCCATGGCGGCGAGGTAGCCGCCGAAGCTCCAACCTCGGATGGCGACCCGCTCGAGGTCGAGCGCGGGTACCGCCTCGGCGGCGAGCCCCAGTCCGCGCACCTGGTCGTCGAGCACACCGTCGGAGAGGGATCCGGCGACCGCGCGCTCGTGGGCCGAGCCTCGGCCCGGGGTGCCGCGACCGTCGATGACGACCACCGCGAAGCCCTGGTCGGCGAACCACTGTGATGAGGTGAAGGCCGCGGAGGAGCGTGCGACTCGTCGGGCGTGTGGCCCGCCGTACGAGTCGACGATCACCGGGAGCGGCGAGCCGTCGTGGTCTCGGGGGAGCAGCACCGCCACCGAGCACCACCCGTCGTCGAGCAGGGTGACCTCGGGACGCACCAGCGGGGTCTCGCTGTGGTCGGCGAGGGCCGTTCCATCCGGGAGCATCCAGTCGGCCGAGTGGGAACTGAGCGAGGTGGTTCGCGTGATGAGCCGTCCGCCGCCGACAACGGCCGAGATGATCCCGTCCGGCTGGGCGACCGGTCGGCTGCCGCTGCCCTCCATCGTCCACAGATGCAACACGGTCGGGTCGTCGACCGGGTTGGCGGTGAACACGACACCGTGGTCGTCCGCCGCGACCACCGATCGGACCTGGAGTCCCTCGGGGGAGCGCGGCTCGCCATCGACGCAGAGCCGACGGCTACCGTCGCGTTCCTCGCAGGTCACCAGACGTCCTCCGGGGAGCAGTGCGGGCGCGCCCGGGACGAGATCGACCCACGAGTCGTCGTCGATGGCGCGGATCACCGCTGTCGAGCCCGACTCAGGATCGGCGAGCACCACCTCGAGGTGCCGTTGGCTTCGGTCCTGGGTGGTGAGGAGGAGACCCTCGGGACCCCAGTTCACCGAGGCGAGGTACTCCGCGCCCGAGGCCGACCAGTCGATCTCGGTTCGGTTCCCGGAGTCGAGATCGACGATGTGGAGCGAGACCGCAGCGTTCGTTGTGCCGGCGGCGGGGTATCGCACGGTCCGCGGGGCCTCCCAGGGGCTGGCGACATCGGAGAGGTTCCACTCGGCCACCGGTGACTCATCGACCCGGCACACGGCCAGGCGACGGCCCTCGGGCGACCACCAGTGTCCGCGTTGGCGGCCCATCTCCTCGGCGGCGATGAACTCGGCGAGGCCCCAGGACACGTTGGGGTCCTCCTCACCGAGATCGATGAGGGTCGCGCCGGTGTCGATCGAGGTCACGCGGAGTCGGCGCCCCTCGACGTGGGCGAGGAGTTCGCCGTCCGGTGACAGTCGGGGGTCGAAGGCCGGCGAGTCGGTCGCGACGGTGGACGCGACACCGGAGTCGATGTCACAGACGTGCGGGACGCCGTCGAGGGCGAAGGTGACGATCCGTCCGGTCCGGTCGGTGGCGAACGAGGTGATGCCGCCGGCCTGCTCGCGGCGGCGTTCCCGGATCGCCCGCTCGGCCGCC
The DNA here is from genome assembly GCA_010024485.1 of Actinomycetota bacterium. Taxonomy (GTDB): domain Bacteria; phylum Actinomycetota; class Acidimicrobiia; order Acidimicrobiales; family Ilumatobacteraceae; genus Casp-actino5. Next base: position 21,109 of record RGGX01000003.1, read on the forward strand.
GATTCGGCTCCGGCGGTTCCCAGGGTCCGTGGGTCGACGACGAGTCGCTCCCCGCCTCCGTCGAGGTCGGCCACCCACAGGGCGTTGACCGGATCGTCGCCGGCCGAGGAGCGCAGGAACATGACCGACCGGCCGTCGGCCGTCATCCGGAGATCGCGCGGGGTGCCGAGGGTGAGACGGCGGGTGCGGGCGTACTGCCTCGGGAAGCTGTCGGCGCTCGAGCCGGTGCTCGCTCGGAGTTCGTCGGTCACGGTGTCGGTCAGGGGGTGGTCACGGCCGAGATGGCGTCGATGATGACATCCCATGCCGTTGGCGCGTCGACCTGCTCGAGCACGCGGCAGTTGGCGGCAGGCCGGTCGACGAGCGTGCGGCGGTCGATGACGGTCATACCCCTCGTCAACTCCCCGTCGTCGACGACGGCCACGAAACGGTCGGAGGTGGAGAACAGGTGCGGGTGGGTGAGGGCGAGCACGGCGAGCGGATCGTGGACGGCCGCGCCCTCCAGATCATCGTGGCGATCCCGGTAGTTCGCGGAGAAGAAGGTGAACAGGTCGGCGAGGACGGTCGCGAGCGGCCCACCGATGGCCCGGACGCGGTCGATGCGCTCCGAGTTGGTCTGGAACTGATGGGTGACGTCGAGCCCGGCCATCGTGAGCGGGATCCCGGCGTCGACGACGACCCGGGCGGCGTGGGGGTCGGCCCAGATGTTGAACTCCGCGGTCGGCGTGCGGTTGCCGAAGGTGCCGCCGCCCATGAACGAGATCCCCGCGAGGTCGTCCCACCAGGGGGCGGGCCGCGCCCGAGTGGATCGCGACATCGAGGCCGAGGAGGTCCCTCATGACCCTCGCGTTGTACGTGGTGCGGTCGAGTGGCGCGTTGCCGGCGACCGTCGTGATGCCGAGCAGCTCGGTGTGGCGAGCCGCGGCCACGATGGCGACGACGTCGTCGTGCCCGGGATCGCAGTCGAGGATGACGGCAGGGGTGCTCTCGCTCATTCAGCGATCTTGGCACGGTCGGCCACCCCCGGTGGCCTCCGGTCTCAGAGGAGGAGCCGAGCCTCGGAGTCGACCCGCACCGCCCGGCCGACGTGATCTCCGCGCGCGAGTTCGGCGGCCGTCCCGGGGTCGTCCGACAGCGCCCAAGCGCGGCGACCGTCATCGAGGATCAGGGTGGTGATCGCCTGTTCTGGGGTCCCCTCGCGGTCGTGCATCACGGTGTGGCTCTCGATCGACCCGGGCCCGGCCACCCCGCTGGCGCACTCGCGTCGCGGCAGCGCGTCGATGTCGGCCTGCGGCGAGCCGCGTCGGAAGCCGGTCGCCGAGGGATGACCCGCGTAGATACCGAAGGAGTGCTTCGTGACGTAGCCGCCGTTCGCCCACACCAGGGCGCGCTCACCGCCCTCGCGCAGCGCGTCGACGGCCGCGGCGATGGCGTGCATCACGTAGTTGTTCCAGGGGCCGCCCATGAAGGCGAGGCCGCCGGTGAGGGTGAGGTGGCGCCCCGCGTCGTAGGGGTCGAGGCCCATGGCTCGCGCGCCGAGCTGCACGGCGGAGGGGAAGCATGAGTAGAGGTCGATGAGGTCGATCTCGTCGAGGTGCGTCCCGGCGAGCTCGAGGGCGAGCGATGCCCCGGCTGCGACGGCCGGCACCTCGTCGAGTCGGTCGCGCTCGGACACCAGTGGGTGTTCGTGGCAGTCGGTCCCGGCCTGCGGGAACACCCAGCGCTCGGTGGGGATGCCGAGGGCCTGGGCGCGTTCGGCGGAGCACATGATGAGCGCCGCGGCCATGTCGACGTCGTTGTTCGAGTTCATGACCTTGGTGTACGGCGCGCCGACCATCCGATTGGTCGGCGTAGCGGTTCGGATCTCGGCCGCGGACAGGGCTCGCTGCGACCAGGCGCTCGGGTTGTCAGCGGCCACCGCGCTGAACCGCGCCCACATCGCCGCGACCTGCTCGAGGTGGGTCTCGGGGTCGACACCCTCGGAGCCTCGTCGCGCGCGGATCGCGGACTCGAACATCGGGTAGACCTGCACCGGCATGTAGACCCCGAGTGCGGTCTCGTGCTCGGAGTTCATCGTCAGTTCCTCGCCCCAGACCTCGGGTGGTTGGGACTCGAGGACCTCGGGGTCGACCTTGGGCCAGCCGGGATCGATGCCCTCGCGTCTGACGCGCCGCCGCGTCCTCCAGGCCTCGCCGCCGGTGAGGACCGCGAGGTCGAGTTCTCCGGAGGCGATCGAGGCGGCCGTCGTGTTGACGAGCGCCTGCGGGGAGTTGCCGCCCATCGGGGTGACCGCCCGACGCGCGGGGGTGAGGCCAGCCCGCTCGGCGACGATGCGGGCCGGGTCGCCGTAACGCCAGGTGAGGGTGTTCACGACCGCGAGCAGGTCCACTCGTTCGGGGCGGCGCCCCCCGGTGTCGTTCATGGCCAGCTCGACGGCCTCCGCCATGAGCGAGGTGGCATCGACCGGGGTGTCGGTGACCGACTGGGGTCCGGGTCGATGGGTGACCTGGCCGACGCCGACGACGATGGGGGTGCGCGGGTCGACGGCCATCGGCTCGACTCTACGGGTGGCTCGATTGTCGTTCGGCACTGGCGGTGTCGGGCGGTCGCCGTCCTACACTCGCCGGGTGGCAGTCATCGCGATCGGGTCGGATCACGCCGGCTTCGAACTGAAGTCCCATCTCGTGGCCCGTCTCGGCGCCGCCGGACACCGCGTGATCGACCACGGCACCGACTCGACCGAGAGCGTCGACTATCCGTCCTTCTGTGCGGCCGCCGCGCGTTCCGTCGTGACCGGTGAGGCGGAGTTCGGCATCGTGCTCGGAGGTAGCGGCCAGGGGGAACAGCTGGCCGCGAACAAGGTGCGCGGGGCCCGAGCGGCGCTGTGCAACTGCCTCTACACCGCGCGCATGGCGCGCGAGCACAACGACGCCAACGTGCTGTCGATCGGCGCGAGGGTCGTCGGCGTCGGCCTGGCCGAGGAGATCGTCGACCTGTTCCTGTCCACCCCATTCGAAGGCGGCCGCCACGCGCGTCGCGTCGCCCAGATCACCGAGCTCGAGGAGCAGTTCTGATGCCTTTCCCCACCGATACCGATCCCGACCTCGAGCTCGAGGCCCTTATCGCCGAGGAGCAACGACGTCAGGTCACCGGTCTGCAGCTCATCGCGAGCGAGAACTTCACCTCGCCCGCGGTCATGCGCGCCGTCGGCTCAGTGCTGACCAACAAGTACTCCGAGGGGTATCCCGGCAAGCGCTACTACGGGGGCAACGAGGTCATCGACTCGATCGAGGCGCTCGCGATCGAGCGGGTCAAGGAGCTCTTCGGCGCCGACCACGCCAATGTGCAGCCCCATTCGGGAGCCAACGCGAACATGTGCGTGTACCAGGCCCTGCTCTCGCCGGGTGACACGGTGCTCGGTCTCGGTCTCGACCACGGTGGTCACCTGACCCACGGGTCTCCGGTGAACGCGAGCGGGATCTTCTACCGCTTCGTGAACTACGGGGTCGGTGACGAGGAGCGCATCGACATGGATCAGGTGCGCGACCTCGCTCTCGAGCACCGGCCGCGCATGATCGTGGCGGGCACCACCAGTTATCCGAGGCGTATCGATCCGGAGCCGTTCAAGGCGATCGCCGATGAGGTCGGTGCCCTACTCCTGTTCGACATCGCCCACCTGGCCGGGCTCGTCGCCGGCGGCGCGCATCCGAACCCGGTGCCCTACGCCGATGTCGTGACCTTCACCACCCACAAGACACTGCGCGGTCCCCGCGGCGGGTGCATCCTGTCCAAGGCGGAGCACGCCGCCGCGGTCGACAAGGCGGTGTTCCCGGGCTGGCAGGGCGGTCCGCTCGAGCACGTCATCGCCGGCAAGGCGGTCGCGTTCCGCGAGGCGATGAGCGACCACTTCCGTGACTACGCCCACCGGATCGTGGCCAACGCCTCAGCCCTGGCTGCCGCGCTCGCCGAGAACGGGTTCCGCATGGTCTCCGGGGGTACCGACACCCACATGATCGTCGTCGACCTCCGAACCTTCGACGCCGATCTGACCGGCAAGGAGGCCCAGGCGGTACTCGACTCAGCGGGGATCACGCTCAACAAGAACACCGTGCCCGACGATCCGCGGAGCCCGTTCGTGACCAGCGGTGTCCGAATCGGCACCCCGTCGGTCACGACCCAGGGGATGACCCCGGCGGAGATGCCGGAGATCGCCTCGCTGATCACCCGAGCCCTGCGCGACCGGGGTTCCGCCGATGCGATCTCGGCGGTGCGCTCCGAGGTCGCCGACCTCTGCGGCCGTTTCGCGGCCTACTGACGCGCCGATCGAGAGGACACCCGGGTGCAGCCATCCCTCGCCGCTCACATCGTGATCGGTCTCGTGGCGGCCGGGGTGACCTTCGTGGTGACCCCCGTCGTGGCGGCGGTGTCGGTGGCCCGTGGTTGGGTGGCCCCACCGAACGAGCGGAGCGTGCACACGGTGCCGATCCCGCACGCCGGCGGTCTCGCGATGCTCATCGGTCTGGTGGTGGCCCTCGGGGTGGCGGCGATGACCGACTCCTTCCGAGAGGTGTTCACCGACAGTCGCGAACCGATCGGGGTCCTGGTCGCGGCGATCGTCGTCTACGCGACCGGTTTCCTCGACGACTCCCGTGACCTGCCGCCACCGGCGAAGGTGACCGGGATCGTGATCGCCGCCCTCGTCCTCGTGTGGTTCGGGGCCACGATGTTCTACTTCCGTGTCCCCTTCCTCGACGTGTTCCTGCTGTCGGGCGACTGGCAGCCGGTGATCACGGTGTTGTGGCTGCTCGGCATGACCCAGGCCATCAACCTGATCGACGGCCTCGACGGCCTCGCTGCGGGCATCGTGGCCATCGCCGCCGCCGCGTTCTTCCTCTACGCCTTCCGCCTCGGCGACCTCGAGTTGCTCTCGCGGCCCAATCTCGGGCCCCTGCTCGCTGTGGTCACCGCCGGTGTCGCCGTCGGGTTCCTGCCGTTCAACTTCAACCCTGCGCGCATCTTCATGGGCGATGGGGGAGCGTTCCTGCTGGGTCTGCTGCTCGCGGTGTCGACGTCCATGGTGGGTGGTCGAGCGGACCCGGGCACCCAGGACTTCGTCGGCCAGACGTTCTTCTTCCTCGCCCCGCTGGTCATCCCGCTGCTCATCCTCGGGGTTCCCATCCTCGACACGCTCTTCGCGATCGTCCGCCGGGCGTCGAAGCGGCAGGCGATCGATGTCGCTGACAAGGGGCACCTGCACCACCGTCTGATGAACCTCGGTCACGGTCATCGACGCAGCGTGCTGATCCTGTGGACCTGGACGCTGCTGCTCTCGGCGTTCGTGCTCTATCCCGTGCTGTCGTCGAAGAACCCGACGTACCTGCCGTTCGGTATCGGCGCCCTCGGCATCGTGTTGTTCACGGTGCTGCACCCGAGTGTCCGACGACGCCGGGCGGACGAGATCGAGGAGGCGCTGTCCCGGCCGGCCTCCGAGCAGGTGCGTCAGGACGCCTGAGGTATCAGTTGCCCAGAAGGGTTGCGCCCGCGCACCCCACCGTCTAGTTTGTGCGGGCGTTCACAAGCCGATCATCCCTGTCGGCTCCCCCCTTTCGAACAACGGAGTTCGCTTCCACCGATGAAGATGCTGTTCACGAGTGCCCGGGCGTCGCGCGCCAGCGGCTCCGACGACAACCTCGGGCGCGGTATGGACACCGCTCTCACGGTGCTCGCCTTCCTCGGTATCGGACTCCTCATCGACATCTGGCTCGGAACGCGACCGATCTTCACGATCGGCCTCGTGGTCTTCGCCGCCGTCGGCAGTTTCGTCCGGATGAAGTTGGTCTACGACGCCACGATGGAGCGTCTCGAGGGAGAGCGTCGCGACGGCGCTCGACCGTCTGGGAGGGCCGCGTGAGCCCATCGGGCGTACCCGACGCCGCCGTCATGAGCGAACCGGTGGCCGGTGAGGCCGTCGAGGTCCGCATCAGCCTCGACATCGTCAAGCGTGGGCTCTGGGTCGCGCCCGTCCTCGTGATCCTCGCCGGCATGATCTGGGACGTCGAGGGTTCGCTCTCTGCGGCCTTCGCCATCGGACTGGTGCTCGTCAACTACCTGCTGGCCGCCGGCCTCATCGCCGGGGCGTCCAAGGTGTCGCTCGGTCTCGTGATGGGCGCCACCCTCTTCGGCTATCTGATCCGTCTCGGACTGATCATGGTGGCCGTCCTGCTCGTCCGCGACGCGTCCTGGATTTCACTTCCGGCACTCGGAGCGACCATCATCGTGACGCACCTCGGTCTCCTCGTGTGGGA
>RGGX01000021.1 GCA_010024485.1 Actinomycetota bacterium
CGAAACGATCGCGGTAATGCTCTCCGATGCATCAGAAGCACTGGGGGCGGCATACGGGGATCCCACACCGGTGGCGTCCGATCTCGAGTTCTATGGCACCGCTGATATTGAGGTGATCACGAACGGGTACGTGCAGCGCGGATGTGTCCACGGGGTGATCGAGATCGCGGGACGAGACGCGCTGGATCTGGTCGAGGTGCCGGCGGTGCGCTGGCACCGCTGGGTGGCCGACGGGGAGCCGTTCGGTCCGGCACCGCTCCCTGCAGCGCGAGCGCATCTTGGTATTGCCGCAATGGCTCGTCTGGATAATGACCTGTTCGACATGGTGCTCACCCCATCGGGCTGGTGTCGCCGCGGGAGTGAATGACATGTGGGTTGTCATCACCTTGGCAGCCGCGATGTTGCAGATCACGCGCACGTCAATTCAGCACGGCCTGCGGAACTCTCACGATGCCGTATCCGCGGCCGCATTCCGGTTCACCTACGGAGCGCCGGTGGCCCTGGTGGTGTCGATAGTTGTGTTCGGCCCGGCAGGAGTCGCCCGACCCGGGTTCGGCGCCGATGTCGTGGTGATCATCATCGCGGCGGGAGTGGCACAGATCCTGGCCACGGTGGCCTTGCTGTTGGCATTTCGAACACGTGATTTTTCGATTGGGACGGTCTATTCCAAGGCGGAAGTACCTGTTGTGGCAGCCCTCGGGGCTATCGGGCTCGGACCAGCTTTGACGCTGTGGGGTTGGGTAGGCGCGGCACTCGTGGTGACCGGGGTGGTGGTGCTGGCGGTGCGCCGTCGTGATGCTTTGGGCCCACCCTGGGATCCCGCGGCCCTCATCGGGGCAGCGTCGGGGGCCTTGTTCGCGGCCGCCGCCACGGGAATCGGCGCGGCGGCGGAACGCCTCGATGGTGGGTCGAGCTTCACCCGGGCACTGTTCACATTGACCATCATGTTGTGCGTTCAGGCGGCGCTGATGGGGGCGTGGTCGGTAGTGGGCCCGGGCATCACAGCGAGTGGCGCAGGTCGGGCGGGGCTCGCCATTGGGGTGTTCTCCATGCTGGGGTCGTTGGCCTGGGCGTGGGGATTCACTCTGGCGGGAGCTGCACGGGTGCGCACCCTCGGCCAGGTTGAGGTCCTGATCGCCTTCGCGGCGGGAGCGGTGATGCACGCCGAACGCCATCGGCGTCACGAATACGCCGCAGCCGCGTTAGTGCTCACCGGTGTGGTCCTCGTCGCAGCAGCGGGTTGAGTCGAACCAATCCACGCGATGCTGGCGGCATCGTGCGACGCTGGTGTGATGACCGGCGGGTTCGACGATGACATCTTGGCGGCGCCGTCGCGACGCAGCGCCCCACCGGTGGTGAATGCAGCGCTCGGCCTGGTAGTGGAAGTGCGTGCTGATGGATTCTGCGGTGACGTGGTGGCTGCCACCGGGGCGGGCGTGACTCTGCGTGATCGCAAGGGTCGAGAGCGCAACTTTGCATGGCGTGAGGGGGCATTCATGATCGACGGTGCTGTGGTCACTCTGCGGCGCCCGGTGGCCAGTGGCACGACGCCCCCGCGACGATCGGCCGCGGGTGGCGTGTTGGCCGATGGACCACGACGGGCACGGGTGGCGAGCCCTCATCGGATCTGGGTGGAGGGCCGCCACGACGCCGAACTGCTGGAACAGGTATGGGGCGATGAGCTGCGGGAGCTCGCGGTGGTGGTCGAGCCGCTACACGGTGCCGACGATCTCGCTGCAGCTGTCGCTGAGTTCCGGCCGGGTCCGGGTCGCCGGCTCGGTGTCCTGCTCGATCATCTCGTCCCCGGGTCGAAGGAGAGCCGTATCGCCGGCACGGTCCGTGATCCGGATGTGCTGATCACCGGCCACCCCTTCGTCGATGTGTGGGCCGGTATCCGGCCGAGGGCGATCGATCGTGAGGCATGGCCGGAGGTTCCGCTCGGCACGCCGTGGAAGGAGGGCGTCTGTGACGCCCTGGGGGAGTCGGTCGAGGGCTTCTGGGCGCGTCTGCGGGGTCGGGTGACCTCCTTCGCCGATCTCGAGCCCGAGCTGGTGGGCGCTGTGGAGCGACTCATCGACTTCGTCGCCGAGCCCGAGGGTGATTCGGGGGACGAGACGGGCTGACCGGTTCGAGGCCCGTGAACGTCGAAGGGCCCGGCCCACACGATGTGGACCGGGCCCCTCGGACGGATCGATCAGACGAAGGCGGAGGCGAACACCAGGGCGACGATCGTCATCACCTTGATGAGGATGTTCATCGCCGGGCCCGAGGTGTCCTTGAAGGGGTCGCCGACGGTGTCACCGACCACGGCTGCCTTATGCGGGTCGGAACCCTTGCCGCCGTGGTTGCCGGCCTCGATGTACTTCTTGGCGTTGTCCCAGGCGCCGCCGGCGTTCGCCATGAAGATGGCGATCGCGAAGCCGGACACGAGCACACCGGCGAGCAGGCCGCCGAGCGCGTTCACCGAGATGAACCCGACCACGAGCGGCACGATGACGGCGAGTCCGCCGGGGATGAGCATCTCGCGGAGCGAGGCCTCCGTCGAGATCGCGACGCAGCGCGCCGAGTCGGGGATGGCGCCGTCGGCACCCTCGCGCAGACCCGGGATCTCACGGAACTGACGACGCACCTCCTCGATCATCTTGTTGGCGGCGCGGCCGACGGCGTCGATGGTGAGCGCGGCGAAGAGGAACGGCAGCCCGGCACCGATGAAGAGGCCGACGAAGGCATCCACCTCACCGACGTTCAGGTCGAGGCTGCCTCCGGCAGCGGCGATGGCGTACTCGAAGCTCTTGAAGAGGGCGAGGGCCGTCAGCGCGGCTGAGCCGACGGCGAAGCCCTTGGCGATGGCCGCCGTGGTGTTGCCGAGGGAGTCGAGGGCATCGGTGACCTTGCGGACCGAGGGATCGAGGTGGGCCATCTCGGCGATGCCTCCGGCGTTGTCGGAGATCGGCCCGTAGGCGTCGACCGAGACGACGACACCGGTGGTGGCGAGCATGCCGATCGCGGCGACCGCGATGCCGTAGATGCCACCGGGGATGGAGGCGTCACCGAATGCCTGGTCGCCACCCCACCACGCGACGAGCACGCCGATGAGGATGAGGCCGACCGAGGCCGCCACGGAGACCATGCCGGTCGAGACACCGGAGAGCACGGTCGTCGCCGGACCGGTCTCGGACTGCTTGGCGATCTTCTTCACCGGGTTGAAGGCATCCGAGGTGTAGAACTCGGCGGTCTTCCCGAGCGCCCAGCCGACGATGAGGCCACCGACCACGGCGACCGCGATGCCCCAGGGCTTCTGGTCGTCGCCGTCGAAGACGAGGTAGGCGACGATGAAGGTGGCGATGATGGTGAGACCCATCGCGATGTTGGTGCCCATGTGGAGGGCCTTGGAGAGCGCGTGGCTGTCGGTGGAGTCGCCGGCGCGGACGAAGAACGAGCCGACGATCGAGGCGAGCATGCCGACGAATGCGACGGCCATCGGGAAGACGAGATAGCCGAGGTTGTCCCCGATGTTCGTGGCCCCGATCCCGGCGGCGAAGGCGATGAGGGAGACCGGTGCGATGATGGATCCGGCGTACGACTCGAAGAGGTCGGCGCCCATGCCGGCGACGTCGCCGACGTTGTCGCCGACGTTGTCCGCGATGGTGGCCGGGTTGCGCGGATCGTCCTCGGGGATACCGGCCTCGACCTTGCCGACGAGGTCGGCGCCGACGTCGGCTGCCTTGGTGTAGATGCCGCCACCCACGCGGGAGAACAGCGCGATCGACGAGCCGCCGAGTCCGAAGGCGGTGACGATCTCGAAGGCCTTGTCGACCTCGAGCCACTCGACGAAGAGCAGGTAGACGAACATCAGGCCGAGCAGGGCGAGGCCCGCCACGGTGAATCCCATGACGGCGCCACCGCGGAACGCGATCGGCAGGGCCTTGCCGGGGCCCTCCTTGGCGGCCTCGGCGGTGCGGGCGTTCGCCATGGTGGCGACGGTCATGCCGACGAAACCGGCGCCGGCGGAGAGCACCGCGCCGAGGACGTACGAGATCGCGGCGAGCGGGGCGATGATGATCGCGAGCAGGATCGCGAGCGCCACGACGAAGACCGCCACCCAGGAGTACTCCTTGTAGAGGAACGCGCGGGCGCCCTTTTGGATCTCGGTCATGAGGAAGACCATGCGGTCATCCCCGGGCGAGGCGGCGGCCACCGCCCGGTAGTAGTAGGCGGCGAGCGCGAGTCCGAGGATCGCGGACGCAGCAGCGAGGTAGGGGATCATGTCCACGGTGTGAGGGCCTCCTGTGGGCGTAGGTCGGGGCCGGACGGTTTCATCAGCCCGATGAGTGACCCAATGATGCTAGGCGGTACCCACGGTCTCCAACCCGGATGTCGGGCTGATCTTCACCGACGTGGCTCCGGTGGCCTCGCCACGAGGGGTGTCGACACGCCCGTAGGAGGTGTTCCGCTGGACGAGACGGCGTCCGAGGGGAGCGATCAGGTCGGTGAACGCGCCGTGGTCCATGGTCTGGCCGTGGCTTGCTCCGGCAGCCCGCGAGATGTTCTCGTCCATAAGGGTGCCCCCGAGGTCGTTGCATCCGGCGCGGAGGAGTTGGCGCGCGGCGGAGGCCCCGATCTTCACCCAGGAGAGCTGGATGTTGTCGATGACGCCCCGATAGGCGATGCGGGCGATGGCGTGGATCAGCAGGGTCTCGCGGAAGGTGGGTCCCCGCCGGGAGCGTCGTTGGAGGTAGATGGGTGAGGCCATGTGCACGAACGGGAGGCCGACGAATTCGGTGAACCCTCCGGTGGCGCGGGCGAGGTCTCGGGTGCGGACGATGTGCCGCGCCCACGACTCGGGGTGCTCGACGGCGCCGAACATCATGGTGACGTTCGAGTGCAGGCCGACCTCGTGGGCGGCGGCATGGCAGTCGAGCCACTCGTCGGTGGTGATCTTGTCGGGGCAGAGGATCTCCCGGACGGGGTCGTCGAGGATCTCGGCGGCGGTGCCGGGGAGGGAGGAGAGCCCGGCGTCGCGGAGCCGACCGAGGTAGGTGACGAGGTCCTCGCCGAGTCGCCTTGCCCCCTCGGTGACCTCGAGGGCGGTGAAACCGTGGATGTGCAGGCTCGGCGCGGCCTCGCGGACGGCCCGGGTGACGTCGATGTAGTAGTCGCCGTCGAAGTCGGGGTGGATGCCGCCCTGCAGCGTGACCTCGGTGGCGCCGAGCGCCTCGGCCTCACGGGCCCGGTCGGCGATGTCGTCGAGGGTGAGCAGGTAGGGGGTGCCGCGCAGGTTGAGCGACATCGGTCCCTTGGAGAAGCCGCAGAAGCGACACTTGAAGGTGCAGACGTTCGTGTAGTTGATGTTGCGGTTGTGCACCCAGGTGACGGTGTCGCCGACGGCTTCATGGCGGAGCTCGTCGGCGAGCTCGGCCACCGCGGTCACCTCGGGTCCTCGGGCGGAGAACAGGGTGGTGATGCCGTGCTCGTCGATCGGCTCGCCGGATCGGACGCTGTCGAGGACGGCGGAGACGCGACCGCGGACGGGTCGCGAGGCTGTCGGGATCAGGGTTGGGGGTTCCTCGGTCGCCCCTGAGTACCAGGCGGTGGAGCGGTGGCCGATGAGCACGACCTCGGCGCCGTCATGGACGACGTCGGCGGCGGTGGCGCGCTCCGGCCAGACCTCCCCCGGGTCGTCGCGGCCGAGCCCCTCGGCGTCGCTGCGGTCGAGCACCGCGAAGTGGAGCGCCGGGTCGATCCAACGGTCGGCGTTCCTCGCGAACTCGGGATGCACCGTGAGTCTGGGGGCGAGGGTGTGGCCGTTGTCCTCGGTGACGGCGCGCAGGCGCTCGAGGGCGGGCCACGGGCGCTCGGGGTTCACGTGGTCGGCGGTCACCGGTGACACGCCGCCCCAGTCGTCGATCCCGGCGGCGAGCAGTGCGGCGAGGTCGTCGGAGAGGTTCGGGGGTGCCTGGAGGTGCACGTCGTCGGGGAGCACCAGTCGGGCCGCGGCGATCGTCCAGAGGAACTCCTCGGTGTCGCATGGTGGCTCGTCGCGCATGGCGGTCCCCGGCTTGGGGAGGAAGTTCTGGACGATGACCTCTTGGACATGGCCGTGTCGGAGGTGGCTGGCGGCGATGGCGTGCAGTGCCTCGAGTCGGTCGGCGCGGTCCTCCCCGATTCCGACGAGGACACCGGTGGTGAACGGGATGGACAGCTCGCCGGCCCACTCGAGGGTGGCGAGGCGTCGTTCCGGGGTCTTGTCGGGGGCGCCTCGGTGACACGGCAGATCGCCTCGCAGGGTCTCGACCATCATGCCCTGACTCGGGCTGACGTCGCGGAGGAGGGCGAGGTCGTCGCGGCTGATGGCTCCGGCATTCGCATGGGGGAGCAGGCCGGTCTCGTCGAGGACGAGTCGCGCCATCTCGTGCAGGTAGTGGATGGTCGAGTCGTAGCCGTTGTCGTTCAGCCAGTCGGCGGCGACGCGGTAGCGCTCCTCGGGTGCCTCGCCGAGGGTGAAGAGCGCCTCGTGGCATCCGGTGCGGGCTCCGTGCCGGGCGATGGCCAGCACCTGTTCGGGGGTCAGGTAGGGCGAGGCGAGCCGGGCCGGCGGTTGGGCGAACGTGCAGTAACCGCACGAGTCGCGACACAGCATCGTCAGGGGGATGAAGACCTTCGGCGAGTAGGTGACACGGGTCCCGAACAGCCGGTCGCGCACCTCGGTCGCCGCTGACGCCAGGGTCGCGGCGTCGGACCCGAGCAACCACTGCTCTTCGTGCATGGGCAGAACCTAGTCGAGTGAGTTCTGTTTCAGAACCCTCGGAGGGAACCGTCCCGTAGATTGTCCGTGTGGCAGGCGCAGCGGATGCGGGTGGCGGAGCGGGGAGTGAGGCCATCGAGCGGACCCTTCGGGTCATCGGTGACCGCTGGTCGATCCTGATCGTGCGCGCCGGCCTGCGCGGTATCCGCCGCTTCGACGACTTCTGCGAGGACCTCGGCATCGCCCGTCCGATCCTCACTGAGCGCCTCCGTCGACTCGTGGAGCACGGGGTGATGACCAAGGTGCTCTACCAGGAGCACCCGACCCGCTTCGAGTACCGCCTCACCGAGGCCGGCGTCGCGCTCTCCCCAGTGCTCGTCGCCCTGGTCCGCTGGAGCGAGGACCACGTACCCGGGGCTGAGCCCTCCGTGGCGCTCGTGCACTCACCGTGCGGCACCGAGTTGGAGCAGGCCTTCTGGTGCCGGACCTGCTCGACGACGTTCGGCCCGACGGCCATCCGCGGGGTGGATCGTCAGGTGCCCGATGACACGTCACCGCCGTCCAGCGAAGGTCCGGAGGATGCGCCCGACGGGGGGAACGGGCACTAGTTTCGGGACCATGTCGCAGACGATGCAACGCGGTCCCGTGACCGGCACCGCGGTCAAGAAGACGACCTCGAGACGACCGTTCCTCCTCGACCTCTACGGCACCGCGGTCGGCAAGAAGTACGTCATGGCCATCACCGGGATCATCGGGATCCTGTTCATCATCGGCCACATGGTGGGCAACTTGAAGGCCTACATCGGCCTGGTCGAACACAAGGGCGAGATGGTCTACGACCTCGACGTCTATGCCGAGTTCCTCCGAGAACTGCTGGTGCCGATCCTGCCGCACGGCTACGCGCTGTGGGGTCTGCGCCTCGGTCTCATCGCGGCGCTCGTCCTCCACCTGCACGCCGCCTACTCGCTGACGGTGATCAACCGCCGCGCCCGGCCGGTTCGCTACCAGGGAGCCCGCGACTACCAGATCGCTAACTTCGCGAGTCGCTCGATGCGCTGGACCGGCGTCCTTGTCGTGGTCTTCATCGCCTGGCACCTCGCCGATCTCACCTGGGGCTGGCTGAACCCCGACTTCGAGTACGGAGCGGTCTACCGCAACCTCGACGCGAGCCTCAGCCGCCTCCCCGTGGCGCTCCTCTACATCGCTGCCAACATCGCCCTCGGCATCCACCTCTTCCACGGGGTGTGGAGCCTCTTCCAGTCGATGGGCTGGAACAATCCCCGCTTCAACCGGTGGCGCCGCTCGGTGGCCACCGGCATCGCCACCGCAGTGGTCGTCGGGAACGTCTCGTTCCCGATCATGGTCCTCGCCGGTGTGATCCAACACCCCGCGGTGTGACCCGAGAGACGAATCGCCAGGACTGAACGCGCACCCGTGACCGGAAGGAACACGACATGAGCATGACCCTCGACCCTCGCACCCTCGACTCGAAGATCCCCGACGGCTCCCTCGCCGACAAGTGGGACAACTTCAAGGCCAACGAGAAGTTGGTCAACCCGGCGAACAAGCGCAAGTTCAAGGTGATCGTGGTCGGCACCGGTCTGGCCGGGGCCTCGGCCGCGGCCACCCTGGCCGAGCTCGGGTACCAGGTCGACGCCTTCACCTTCCACGACTCGCCCCGGCGCGCCCACTCGATCGCCGCCCAGGGCGGGATCAACGCGGCGAAGAACTACCGGGGTGACGGCGACTCGGTCCACCGTCTGTTCTACGACACCATCAAGGGCGGCGACTTCCGCTCCCGCGAGGCCAACGTCCACCGTCTGGCCCAGGTGTCGGTGAACATCATCGACCAGATGGTCGCCCAGGGGGTGCCCTTCGCCCGCGAGTACGGCGGGATGCTCGACAACCGCTCGTTCGGCGGGGCGCAGGTGAGCCGCACGTTCTACGCCCGTGGCCAGACCGGACAGCAGCTCCTCCTTGGCGCGTACCAGCAGCTCGCCCGCCAGATCGGCATCGGCAACGTCCGGCTGTTCAATCGCACCGAACTGGTCGACATCGTCAACATCGACGGGCGCTGCGCCGGGATCGTGGTGCGCGACCTCATGACCGGTGAGGTGTCCTCGCACTCGGCTCACGCCGTGGTGCTCGCCACCGGTGGCTATGGGAACGTCTTCTTCCTCTCGACGAACGCCATGGCATGCAATGTGACCGCGGCCTGGCGCGCGCACCGTCGTGGCGCGCTGTTCGCGAACCCCTGCTACACCCAGATCCACCCGACCTGCATCCCCCAGAGCGACGACTTCCAGTCGAAGCTCACGCTCATGTCGGAGTCGCTCCGCAACGACGGCCGCGTCTGGGTGCCGAAGATGGCCGGAGACTTGCGGGCGCCGCAGGACATCCCCGAGGACGAGCGCGACTACTACCTCGAGCGGCTCTACCCGAGCTTCGGCAACCTCGCGCCCCGCGACATCTCCTCGCGCGCCGCCAAGCGAGCGATCGACTCCGGCCAGGGCGTGGGGCCGAAGCAGAACGGCGTCTACCTCGACTTCGGTGACGCGATCGGTCGCCTCGGCCGCAATGTGGTCTCCGAGCGCTACGGGAACCTCTTCGACATGTACGAGCGCATCACTGGCGAGAACCCCTACGAGACGCCGATGCGCATCTACCCGGCCTCGCACTACACGATGGGTGGCCTGTGGGTCGACTACGAGCTGATGACCACGGTGCCCGGTCTGTACGCCGCGGGTGAGGCGAACTTCTCGGATCACGGCGCGAATCGCCTGGGTGCCTCCGCGCTCATGCAGGGACTCGCCGACGGCTACTTCGTGTTGCCGTACACGATCTCGAACTACCTCTCGCAGTGGTTGAACAAGTCGATCCCCGACACCAGCCATCCCGAGTTCGCCCGGGTGGAGGCCGAGGCGCGTGATCGCTATCACCGCCTGGCCTCGATCGGTGGAACGCGCTCCCCCGACTACTTCCACCGTGAGCTCGGCAAGATCATCTGGGACTACTGCGGTATGGAGCGCACCGAGGCCGGCCTCGACAAGGCGCTCTCGGAGATCCCCGCCCTCTACGAGGAGTTCTCGAAGGATCTCCGCGTCACCGGAGGTGAGGACGGCCTCAACCAGACCCTCGAGAAGGCGGGACGGGTTGAGGACTTCTTCGAGTTGGGGATGTTGATGTGCCGCGACGCCCTCGAGCGGGAGGAGTCCTGTGGTGGGCACTTCCGCGCCGAGCATCAGACCGCCGAAGGTGAGGCGCTCCGCGACGATGAGAACTTCGCCCACGTGTCCGCCTGGGAGTGGACCGGTGACGCGACGCAGCCGAACCTGCACAAGGAACCCCTCGCCTACGAGGAGGTCGACTTCCAGACGAGGAGTTACAAGTGAGCGGCACCCTGAAGAACCTCACCCTAAAGATCTGGCGCCAGTCGGGTCCGGCGGACGGCGGTCGCTTCGACACGCACGTCATCGATGAGATCACCGATGAGGCCTCCTTCCTGGAGATGCTCGACATCCTCAATGAGCGCCTTGTCGAGAGTGGCGAGGAGGCCGTCGTGTTCGACCACGACTGTCGCGAGGGGATCTGCGGCACCTGCTCGTTGATGATCAACGGTCAGGCCCACGGCCCCGAGCGCGCCACGGCGACCTGCCAGTTGCACATGCGCAAGTTCTCCTCCGGCGACACCATCGTGATCGAGCCCTGGCGGGCGAGCGCCTTCCCGATCGTTCGCGACCTGATGGTCGACCGGTCGTCCTTCGACCGCATCGTCGAGTCGGGCGGGTTCATCACCGCGGCCACAGGTGGCGCCCCGGATGCCAACCTGACGCCTATCCCGAAGCCGGTCGCCGATGCGGCGATGGACGCCGCCCAGTGCATCGGATGCGGAGCATGTGTGGCGGCCTGCCCGAACGGCGCGGCGAACCTGTTCACCGGAGCCAAGGTGAGCCACCTCAACCTGCTCCCGCAGGGTCAGGCGGAGCGCTATCAGCGTGTCGAGAACATGGTCGAGACCATGGACGAGCACTTCGGCTCGTGCACCAACCACGGCGAGTGCGAGGCGGCCTGCCCGAAGGAGATCTCCATCGACGTGATCGCCCTCATGAACTCGGACTACCGCAAGGCCAAGACGATCAACCGCAAGTCCCTCTCGAGGGTCTGACCCCCGTCGTTCACGACAGCGGCAACTGGATCGCCGACACCTGTCGGTGGGTGTTGCCGAGGCCGTCGGCCCTGACCGTGGCGGTCACCTCGACCTGGCCCCAGGTCTCGGGGACGCGGAACCCGACCGTGCCGACCTTTGTGCTCGAGTCGGCGTCGATCGCCCCGGCGAAACGGCGTCTGATCTCGAGATCGGGTCCGGTCACGACGACGTCCACCTCGGCTTCGGCGATGTCGTAGCGCAGGTCGCTGACGACGTGGATGTCGACAGCGTGTCGGGATCCGGCGGCGAGCTCCGGCCCCAGGCGATCGGCGATGACCGCGATCGGACGGCAGGCCTCGGCGAGGGCGGTGAGCGACGGCCTCGGTGAGCCGTCCGCGGCGATCAGACCCCACCCCCAGCCGGGTGTCGGGTCGTTGAGACAGAACACGGTGAAGCCGCCACACGGCTGGTATCGGAGCCGTCTGAGGTGCTCCACGGTGTGTTGAACGACCTCGGCCTGTTGCTCGTCGGCAGCGCTCACCCAGGAGTCCAGGTCGCGGTATCGGTCGGGCGGGATGCGCTCGAGGAGGGTGTCCGGGTCGAAGCCGAGCGTCGGTCGAACGGTGTCGAGGTCATCGCGGAGGCGTTCGGCGGTGGATCTCGAGATCGTCGGGAATCCGAACTCCCCAACGAAGCGTGAGACCGCCGGGATTCTGCGGGTTAGGCGTGGCAGGTCGGTCGTCTCGCCCTCGTTCCAGCCGAGGTAGAGGTGGCTGCCGGAGCGGTCGAACAGCGGGAGGTTCGCCAGAACTCCCGGGAGTCGTTCCCCTGATCGCG